>DATIEF010000267.1:0-2067 GCA_035455865.1 Gemmatimonadales bacterium
GAGGCGTTCGCGGACATCCGGCCGGCGTCGACGATGGTCCAGGTCGTGGCGCTGGTGGATCCCGCGATGCTGGTGGAAGTCGAGGTCGATGCGATCATCGGTTCGGCCGGCTGACACACCCCGTCGCCGGAACCTTTCCAGCCAGGGACCATGCCCACCCCGCTCATCCAGGTCGACGCCTTCACCGACAAGCCGTACCACGGCAACCCCGCCGCCGTCTGCCTCCTGTCGACGCCGATGGACGACGCGTGGCTCCGGAACGTCGCCAACGAGATGAATCTCTCGGAGACGGCGTTCCTGCTCCCCGAGAAGGACCAGTGGCGGCTCCGCTGGTTCACCCCGACCGTCGAGGTCGACCTGTGCGGCCACGCCACCCTCGCATCCGCCCACGTGCTCTGGGAGCTGGGCAAGCTCAAGCGCGAACAGCCTGCCCGCTTCATCACCCGGAGCGGCCTCCTCACGGCCACCGCAGCGGACGGATGGATCGAGCTCGACCTCCCCGCCGACGCGGCCGAGGAGACCGACGCTCCGGCGGAGCTGGTGGAGGCGCTGCACACGCCTATCGTGCACACGGCGCAGGGGAAGTTCGACTACCTGGTCGAGGTGGAGTCGGAGGCGCTGGTGCGCGCACTCGCCCCCGACATCCGCCTCCTCGGCGAATTGACCACCCGCGGCATCTGCGTCACCGCGCCGGCCACGACCAAGGGCTTTGACTTCGTCTCGCGGTTCTTCGCGCCGGGTGCCGGGATCGCCGAGGACCCGGTGACCGGGTCGGCGCACTGCATGCTCGGGCCCTGGTGGGCCAGGCGCCTCGGCCGCGACACGATGACCGCAGCCCAGGTCTCCGAGCGCGGCGGCGTCGTGCGGGTGCACGTCGGACCGGAGCGCGTCCGGCTCGGCGGCCAGGCGGTCACCGTGCTGCGGGGAGAGCTCGCATGAGCGACCCGGCCGGCGCCCGCCACTTCGAGACCCTCGCCGCCCACGCGGCGCTCGGGCCCGATCCGGCCACCGGCGCTGCCGTGCCGCCCATCGTCCTCTCCACCACCTTCGAGCGCGCGCCCGATGGCACCTTCCCGCACGGGTACATCTACAGCCGGACCGCCAACCCGAACCGGACGGCGTTGGAAGGGGCGCTCGCCGCCCTTGAAGGGGGCGCCGCCTGCGCGGCGTTCGCCTCGGGCCAGGCCGCAGTGATGGCGGTGTTCCAGGCGCTCGCACCGGGCGACCACATCGTGGCGCCGGCCGACGTGTACCACGGCGTCCGCACCCTGCTCAAGGACGTCTTCGAGCGGTGGGGGCTCGCCGTCACCTTTGCCGACCTGAGCGACCTCGGGGCGGCCGAGCGGGCGATCACGCCGAAGACGAAGCTGGTGTGGGCCGAGTCGCCGTCGAACCCGCTGCTGCGGATCACCGACCTTTCGCGCCTGGCGACCCTGGCGCACGCCAAGGGGGCACTCCTCGCGGTCGACAACACCTGGGCCACCCCCGCGCTGCAGCGCCCGCTGGCCCTCGGCGCCGACCTGGTGATGCACTCCACCACCAAGTACCTGGGCGGCCACAGCGACGTGCTGGGCGGCGCCATCGTCGCCCGGGGCGCCGAGGGATTCTTTGCGGGGATCCGGAAGGTGCAGCAGGTCGGCGGGGCGGTCCCCTCGCCGTTCGACGCGTGGCTCGTGGCGCGGGGCATCCGGAGCCTCCCGAGCCGGATGCGCACCCATTGCGAGAACGCCGCGCGGGTGGCCGCATTCCTGGCGGCGAGGAAGGGCGTCCGCGCAGTCCACTACCCGGGGCTCGCCGTCCATCCGGGGCACGACGTGGCCCGGCGCCAGATGAGCGGCTTCGGCGGGATGCTGTCCATCGAGGTCGACGGAGACGCGGCGCGGGCGCAACGCGTGGCGGCCCGGGTCAAGGTCTTCCTCCGCGCCACGTCGCTCGGCGGCACCGAGAGCCTGATCGAGCACCGGCGCTCGGTCGAGGGGCCCTATTCGACCACGCCCGAGGCCCTGCTCCGGCTCTCGATCGGCCTCGAGCACCCGGACGACCTGATCGCCGACCTGGACCAGGCCA
>DATIEF010000268.1:0-5441 GCA_035455865.1 Gemmatimonadales bacterium
GCAGGACCTGGCCGGGCTCGCCGGCGCCATCCTCGAGACGTCGGGCGTGGTGCCGCTCTCCGGCGCCGCGCAGGCGCGCCCGACGGTGCGAACGATCCGCTTCTACATGACGCGGGGCCTGGTGGACAAGCCGGAGGGGCGCGGCACCGCGGCAGTCTACGGGTACCGCCACCTCCTCCAGGTGCTGGCCATCAAGCTGCGGCAGATGGAGGGGATGACCCTCGACGCCATCGTCCAGGAGGCGCGCGCGCTCACCGGCGACGCGGTGGAACGCCGGGTGGCGGCCACCATCGGCCCCGCCCTCCCGCCGCCCGAACTCCTCGGGTGGACGTCGAGCGTCCGCGGGCGGTCGGGGCGGGTGGCGGCCGAGGCGCAGACGGCGATGGGCTCGGCGGCGGCGCCGGCCACCTGCCGCAGGATCCCGGTGGCCCGCGGCGTCGAGCTGCTGGTGGACGCGTCGCATCCGGCGCTCCGCCGCCCCGGCGCGGAATCGGCACTCGCCGAGGACGTCCGCGCCGCGGTGGAGCGGCTGGCCCCGGGCACCGATAGCTGACCCGCCGTCGGCGCGGGGCCGGGCGTGACAGCGTCGTTCCCCCAGCTAAATTGACGGCAACACCCCCACACACACGGAGCTCCCGATGGGCGCGATCTTCCTGCTCGTCCTCCTCGTCGTGGCCGGACTCTGGTTCGTGGCCGCGTACAACCGGCTCATCGCGCTCAAGAACAACGTGGTCAACGCCTGGAAGCAGATCGACGTCCAGTTGAAGCGGCGCCACGACCTGATCCCCAACCTGGTCAACACGGTCAAGGGCGCGATGAACTTCGAGAAGGAGACCCTCGAGGCCGTGACCGCGGCGCGCACCCGAGCGCTCGGCGCAAGCGGGGTCAAGGAGACCGCCAAGGCAGAAGGGGAGCTGACCCAGGCGCTGGGCCGGCTCTTTGCCGTGTCGGAAGCGTATCCCGACCTCAAGGCCACCGGCAACGTGGCGCAGCTGCAGGAGGAGCTCGCCAGCACCGAGAACAAGATCACGTTCGCGCGGCAGGCGTACAACGACCTGGCCACCGAGTACAACACCGCGCAGCAGCAGTTCCCCACGAGCTTCGTGGCGGGCTTTGCCAAGGCGGTGCCGGCGGAGCTCTGGGAGATCGAGGACGCCGGCGAGCGCGCGGTGCCGAACGTCGACCTGTCGATGGGCAAGTAGCCGACGATGGCGGACGAGAACCTCTGGGCACAGCAGGCCGACAACCGGCGGAAGTCGGCGTGGCTGGTGGCGGGGTTCATCCTCTTCTTCGCGTGGCTCGGCTTCGGGGGCGACTGGGTCTACTACCTGCACACCAGGGCCCTCCCCGCCGACCAGTATCACCACGTGGTGCCCTGGTTCGGGATCCTGCTCTCGCTGGCGGGTGCGGGGCTCTGCTGGTACGCGTGGCACAACGGCGCCGACCGGGTGCTCTGGGCCACCGGCGCGCGGGAGGTGACCGACCCCGCCACCGACCAGGAGAAGATGCTGGTCAACGTGGTGCAGGAGATGGCCATCGCCGCGAGCATCCCGATGCCGCGCGTGTGGATCGTGCCCGACCCCGATCCCAACGCCTTTGCCACCGGCAACGACCCGGCCACGGCCAGCATCGCGGTCACCCAGGGGCTGCTCGACACGCTCAGCCGTGACGAGCTGCAGGCCGTGGTGGCGCACGAGATGGCGCACGTGCGGAACCTCGACGTGCGGCTGATGACCCTGCTGGCGGCCATCGTGGGTGCCGTAGCGCTGATGTCGCAGGGCGCCGGCCGGTGGCTCGGCTTCGGCGGCGGGGGCCGGGGGCGGGACGACGAGGGGAAGGGCGCGGGCCCGCTCGCGATCGTGGTGCTGGTGCTCTGGGTCGTGTCGCTGATCGTGGCGCCGATCGTGACCCGGCTCCTCGCGATGGCCGTGAGCCGCAAGCGCGAGTTCCTGGCCGACGCCACCGGCGCCCAGTTCACCCGCAACCCGCTGGCGCTCGCCTCGGCGCTCGAAAAGCTCGACGCCGCGAGCGCGCCGACCCGGTCCATCGCGAGCGGCGCGGCCCACCTCTGCATCGTGGACCCGGCCGGCAGCGCGCTCAACGACCAGGAGGGCGCCACCGCCGACTTCCTCGGCTCCCACCCGCCGACGCGCATCCGGATCGCCAGGCTGCGGGGGATGGGTTACCAGCAGATGAAGCGCGATGGCGTTCCCATCCCCGACGCCGGGGCGGCCTGAAGCGCCGCTCCCTTCGCGTCAGCCCTGCGTCATCGGTCCGCCCGCCCTCCGCCCTCCCCCTCCAGCCGCGCGATGACCTGCTGCACCACGATCCCGGGATCGAACGGGACCGCCGCCAGAACGTCCGCTCTTCCCTCGAATGGCCGGAGCCCCGCGGCGGGACCCACCACCACGACGAGCGGGCCGGTCGTCGACGGCGCCGGCAGCAGGGCGGGCTCGATCGTGCCGGCCTGAAGCACCACGGCGCGCACCGGAGGGCGTCCCGGGGCAAGTCGGGCGGCACAGTCCTTCGGATCGCACAGCTCCACCGCGAAGCCGGCGTGCGCCAGCAGGTGGCCGAGGATCCGTCCCAGCGCGGCGTCGGCAGCGGAAACGAGCGCGATGCCGCGGCTTGCGGCCCGGGGGGTCGGGGGCGGCGCCGAAAGGTCGATCATCTCCATCGACCCTTCGAGGTAGTCGACCACCGGCGCCGCCTGCATCTCGGCGGCGCCGCGCACCGCCTCGGCGATCCGCGCGAGCGATGCGCGCACGTTCTCGAGCCCCTCCCGCTGATCGGGCGTGAGCCCGCCTCCCCGCAGCAGGAGCTCCACCTCGGCGCTCGCGGCCATCAGTGGATTGTTGAGGGCGTGGTGCAGCGACACCGTGACCTGCCCGATGGCGGCAAGCCGTTCGGCGGCGACGAGGTCCCGCTCGGCCGCGGCCAGCGCGTCGCGGAGCGCCAGGTTCCGGCGCTGGCGCTCGACCACCTTGGGCAGGTGGTCGCGGAGCGCGGCGTCCTTGACGAGGTAGTCGTCGGCGCCGAGCCGGAGGGCCTGGGCTGCCGCGTCTTCGCTGCCGTGGGCGGTGATCACGACGATCGCGGGGGGCGCCGGCCGCGCCCGCAACGTGGCCAGCACGTCGAGGCCGGGCGCATCGGGGAGCTGGAGGTCGAGGAGAACGAGGTCGGCGGGGTCGGCCCTCAGCGCGTCCGCGGCGGTCGCCGCGATCGCCGGGGACCCGTGGCCCGCGGCCGCGAGCACGGCCGTGACCACCCGGACGATGTCCGGGTCGTCATCGACCACGAGGATCCGGATGGGCGGGCGGTCAGGGGTCAGTGGCGGGGGTCGTCGAGGAAGACCAGGTTGCGCCGGCGTTCGACCGCCCGGACCAGCGCGTCGTAGGCCGTGGGGTCGATGACCCGCGCCGACAGGGCCTTCATCCGCGCCACCGCGGCATCGGGCTCCATGCGCTCCTGGTAGGGTCGGGCGGTGGTGAGGGCGTCGTAGATCTCGACGACGCCGAGGATCCGGGCGCCGAGGGGGATCTGCTCGCCCTTGAGGCCGTCCGGATATCCGCCGCCGTCCCAGTGTTCGTGGTGGTGGCGGACGAAGGCGATGATGTCGCCCAGGTGGGTGAGCGGTGAGAGGATCTGGGACCCGATCGTCACGTGCTCCTTGACGTGGGTGAACTCCTCCGGCGTCAGCGGCCCGTGCTTCTGGAGGACCTGCTCGCTGATCCCGATCTTGCCGATGTCGTGGAGCCGCCCGGCGCGGCGGAGCTGCTCGACCTGTTCGTCGTCGAGGCCCATCTCGGCGGCGACGAGCGCCGCGAGGTCGGCCACGCGCGCGGAGTGGCCCCGGAGGTACTCATCCTTGGCCTCGAGTGCGTTGACCAGCGCCTCGAGCGTGGCGGTGGTGACCTGCTCGAGCTTGGCCCGCTCGCGCCGGAGTTCGGCGCTCCGCACCGCCACCTCTTCCTTGAGCCAGTGCTGCAGGCTCTGCTCCTCGATCCGCGTGCCGCGGCGCCGGAGGGCGTGGCGGAGGGCGCTGTCGAGGTCGTCGAGGTCGAGGGGTTTGGTGAGGTAGTCGGTGGCGCCGCGCTGGATGCAGAGCGACGCGGTGGTGGCGTCGTTGACCGCGGTGAGCATCAGGATCGCGAGGTCGGCGTCGACCTCGAGGAGGTCGGGAAGGAGGTCCATCCCGCTCCGGTCGGGGAGCCGCATGTCGAGCAGCACCGCGGTGAGCCGCTGGCGCTTGGCCACCGCGAGCGCCTCAGCCGCCGTGCCGGCGAGCGAGACCTCATAGCCCTGCTGGGTGAGGAACTTCTTGAGCGCGTTGCGGATCGGCTCTTCGTCGTCCACGATGAGGACGGCGACGGGCGCTGCGGCATCGGCCACGAATGACCTCCGGGGATGACCCTCTGCGAAGCTACCGGCCGCCGTGGGGGGCGTCAATCGCGGACCGGGATCAGCCCACGAATTCCACCACCACTCGCCGGGGGATGAGGCGCGCCTCGAACGCGCGGTCGAGCAGGAGCTGGACCGCCTGGCGCCCGCGGGGGCCGTAGTCGACGGTCCAGTCGTTGACGTACATCCCGACGAACTCGTCGGTCCGGGCGTCCCCGATGCCGCGATTGAATCGCTTGGCGTGCTCCAGCGCCGGCCGGCGATGGGCCAGGGCGTAGACGATGCTGGCCTTGAGGTCGCGGGCCACCTGCGCCATGACCTCCGCGCCCAGGTCGCGACGGACCACGTTGCCGCCCAGCGGCAGCGGCAGGCCGGTGTCGCGGAGCCACCAGGCGCCCAGGTCCTCCCAGAGGTGGAAGCCCTCGTCACCGAAGGTGATCTGCCCCTCGTGGATCACCAGCGCCACATCCGCCTCGCCGCGCCGCACCGCGTCCTGCACCTGGTCGAACGGCACCACGACGGCGGTGACGTCGGGCTGGTAGAGCTGCAGCGCGAGGTACGCGGTGGTGAGCTTGCCGGGGATCGCCACCCGGAGGCCCTTGAGCCCTGCACGCGGGTCGGCGGGCGCCGGCTTGAGCGCCACCAGCCGCGGCCCGTAGCCATCCCCCATCGAGGAACCGCTGGAGAGGAAGGCGTACTTGTCGGCGAGGTAGGCGTACGCGTGCACCGACACCGCCGTCACCTCGAGCTCCGCCTTGAGCGCCCGCTCGTTGAGCGACTGGATATCCTGCAGCTCGTGGACGTAACGGAGGTCCCCGGTGTCGATCTTCCCCTCGGCGAGCGCGTAGAACATGAACGCATCGTCGGAGTCGGGCGAATGGGCAACGCGGATGGTGTGCATTAGGGTCGTGAGTCGTTGGTCGTTGGTCGTTAGTCGTGGGTCGGTGGTCGCGGGTCGCGGGTCACAGGTCGCGGTCCCTGTTGCGCACGGCCCCGTCCGCCTCATGCGCGTCATGCGCCTTATGCGCCTCATCCGCCTA
>DATIEF010000269.1:0-4206 GCA_035455865.1 Gemmatimonadales bacterium
GGTCCTCGTGGCGCAGGGGGCGGCCGCCTTCACGCGGTGGTTCCCCCGCGCGGTCGCGCCGGTCGAGGTGATGCGTGCGGCGGTGCGACGTGCGTTGGGGTGAGCTCGGCGCCACCGCCGCGGCGCTCGACCGGTGGCTCCTTCCCGGCGAGTGCCTGGTGTGCCGGGAGGCGGCGGGCGCGGCCGACGAGCTGGTGTGCGACCGGTGCCGGCTGGCCTGGCGCGCGGTGCCGCCCCCGTGGTGCGAGCGGTGCGGTCAGCCGCTCGAGGCCGGGATCGCCTGTCGACTCTGCGCCTGGTGGCCGGCGGCGCTCGGGCGGGTGCGGAGCGCCGTGTGGCTGGAGGAAGGGGCCCGCCGCGCGGTGCACTGCCTCAAGTACGACGGGTGGTGGCGCATCAGCGCGCCGATGGCCCGCGCGATGAGCGGCCTCGAGCCGCTGGCGGGGCCGATTATCTTGGTGCCGGTACCGCTCGCGGCCAAACGCCTGCGCGTGCGCGGCTACAACCAGAGCGAGCGATTGGCGACGGCGCTCGCAGCTACGAGCGGCAAGGGTGTGGCGCTGGCGCTGCGGCGCACCCGTGAGACCCCCACCCAGACGGCGCTCACCCCGGAGGCCCGACTCGCCAACGTCGCGGGCGCGTTCCTTGCCGAGGGAGTGGCGGGGCGCCGGGTGGTGCTGGTGGACGATGTCTTCACGACCGGCGCCACGCTGGCGGCCGCGGCGGAAGCGCTGGCGAGGGCGGGGGCCGAACGGGTCGAGGCGGTGACATTCGCGCGGGCGCGGCCGGTCCTGGGGTAAGGGCGCGCCGCGCCGCAGGTACGGCGTAGGATCGACGGCAGGACCATCGCAGTTCAACCTCGGAGCGGGCGGATATGGCCATTCGTGTCGCCATCAACGGGTTCGGGCGCATCGGGCGCAATGTGATGCGGGCCGCCGGAAAGATGGGCGCCAAGTTCGAGTTCGTCGCGGTCAACGACCTCACCGACAGCAAGACGCTGGCCCACCTCCTCAAGTACGACTCGGTGCACGGCCGGTTCGACGGCACCGTCGAGGCCGCGGGCGACGGGATCGCTGTCAATGGGAGCGTGGTCAAGGTGCTGGCGGAGAAGGACCCCGCCAAGCTCCCGTGGAAGGAACTGGGCGTCGACATCGTGCTCGAGTCGACCGGGCGCTTCACCGACCGGGATGCCGCGGCGCTCCACCTCGCGGCCGGCGCGCGGAAGGTGATCATCTCGGCGCCCGCCAAGAAGGAGGACATCACGGTGGTCTACGGCGTCAACCACCAGAAGTACGACGCCGCCAGGCACCACGTCATCTCCAACGCGAGCTGCACCACCAACTGCCTGGTGCCCGTGGTGCGCGTGGTGCTCGACCAGTTCGGGTTCGAGCGCGGCTTCATGACCACCGTCCACGCCTACACCAACGACCAGCAGATCCTCGACCTCCCGCACAAGGACCTGCGCCGGGCCCGTGCCGCGGCGATGTCGATCATCCCGACCACCACCGGGGCCGCCAAGGCCACGGCCCTGGTGATCCCCGAGGTGAAGGGGAAGCTCGACGGGATCTCGCTCCGGGTGCCGACGCCCGACGTGTCGATCGTCGACCTCACCTGCGTGGTCAAGAAGCCGACCACGATCGAGGAGGTCAACGGCGCGTTCAAGGCGGCCGCGGCGGCGGGGCCGCTCGCGGGCGTCCTCGGCGTGAGCAACGAGCCGCTCGTCTCGATCGACTACACCGGGAACCTGCACTCGAGCACTGTCGACCTCCTCTCCACCAATGTCATCGACGGCACGCTGGTACACGTCTCGTCCTGGTACGACAACGAGATGGGCTACTCGGCCCGGTGCGTGGACCTCATCCGCTACGTCGGGTCTGCCAAGTGAAACGCACGCTGCGGTCGCTGGATCCCGCGGCGCTCGACGGCCGCCGGGCGCTGGTGCGGGTGGACTTCAACTGCCCGATCGCCGACGGCAAGGTGAGCGACGACACCCGCATCCGGGCCGCGCTCCCGACCATCCGGTACCTGTGCGACAAGGGGTGCCGCGTGGTGCTCCTGTCGCACCTCGGCCGCCCCAAGGGGGGCCCCGATCCCAAGTACTCGCTCCGGCCGGTCGCCGCGGCGCTCGAAGGGCTCCTCGGCGCGCCCATCACGTTCATTCCCGACGCCCTCGCGCCGGATGCGGCGCAGGTCACCAAGCGCCTCGCGCGCGGCGGCGTGGCGCTGGTGGAGAACACCCGGTTCTATCCTGGCGAGGAGAAGAACGATCCCGCGCTCGCCAAGCAGTTCGCGCTCCTGGGCGACTTCTACGTCGACGACGCCTTCGGCTCGGCCCATCGCGCCCACGCCAGCACCGAAGGGGTGGCCCACCTGCTCAAGCCGGCGGTCTCGGGCTTCCTGATGGAGCTCGAGCTCAAGTATCTCGGCGAGGCGCTGGCCCAGCCGCGCCGGCCGTTCGTTGCCGTGCTCGGCGGCGCCAAGGTGTCGGGCAAGGTCGACCTGATCGACGCGCTCCTCCCCAAGGTCGATGCCATCCTGGTCGGCGGGGCGATGGCCTGCACCTTCTTCAAGGCGATGGGGCTCGAGACCGGGAAGTCCCTGGTCGAGGCCGACCGGGTGGAGATGGCGCGGGGGCTGATCGCCAGGGCGGGCGCCAAGCTCGTGCTCCCGACCGGTGCCGTGATCGCTGAGCGGCTGGAGGCCGGGGCGCCGACCCGCTCGGTGAGCCGCGATGCCATCCCCCCCGGCTGGGCGGTGTACGACATCGACGCCACGACCGAGGCGGAGTTCGGACGGAGGATCGCCGGGGCGGGGACGGTCGTGTGGAATGGGCCGATGGGGGTCTTCGAGACCCCGCCGTTCGACCACGGTACCTTCGCGATGGCGCGGGCGCTGGCGGACGCGACCGGCCGGGGCGCCGTGACCGTCGTTGGCGGCGGCGATTCGGCGGCCGCCGTGGCCGAAGCTGGCCTGGCCGACCGGATGAGCCACGTGTCGACCGGCGGTGGCGCGTCGCTCGAGTTCCTCGAGGGGAAGCCCCTGCCCGGCGTCGTGGCGCTGGACGATGCGTAGGTCCGCCTCGGCCGCCATCACCGTCCTCCTTGGCGCGGCCGGCTGCGGTCGATCCGGTCACCCTGCCGCCCCGCGGTCCACGGCCACCCGTGACAGCGCGGGGATCCACATCGTCGAGGACCACGCCGCGCTCTGGACCGCGGGGCAGGCGTGGTCGGTCGACTCGCTGCTCCTGGACCTGGGCGCGCCGGACGGCGAATTCCAGGGTTTCACCGCGCCGGTGGCAATGACCCGCCTGAGCGACGGCCGGATCGTCGTGGCCGATGCCGGCGCTGCGCGGCTCGACTTCTTCACCCGCGATGGACACTTCCTGTACCACGTCGGGAGCGCCGGGCGCCTGCCGGGTCAGTTCCAGTCGCTCTGGGGCGTCTTCGCCGGCGCGGCAGACACGGTGGTGGCGTACGACCTCGCGGCGAGCCGGGTCACCGTCTTCGACCCGAACGGCGCCCTGGTGGACACGCTCACGCTGCCGGTGCCCGCGGGAAGTATCGGCTACCTGCCGCTCGGACGCTCGGCGACCGGGGAATTCACGCTCCTCCGGAGCGAGACGCCGGTACCGTTCCCGGGGCGCCCCTGGACCGTCGCGGTCGATACCGGCCTCGTGGTCCGCTTTTCCGGCGCCGGCATGCCGCTCGACTCGATCGGTCCGCTCCCCGTCGGCGAGTTGGTGGGCCTGCCGGCGCCACAGGCGGGCGGCGGCACGGTCACCCTGCCGATCGACCGCCCGCTGGGCCGCAAGGCGGGCTTCGTCGTCCGGGGGGACACGGTGTGGGTGGGCACCGGGGCGGATCCAGCGTTGACGGAATACGTCGCGGGGCGCCCGGCGCGGATCGTACGGATGCCAGGGGCACTGAGGATCGTCCCGGAGTCGCTCGTCGCCGAGTTCAAACGACGGCGCCGCGCCCTCCGTGGGCCGCTCGGGGTCATCGACTCGTCCTTCAACGCCTCGCTCGATTCGATCCCATTCTCCGATTACCTCCCCGCCTACGGACGGATCCTCGGCGATCCGCCCGGCGACCTCTGGGTCCAGTCGGCCGGGCTCCCGGACCTGGCGCCCGGCAATGCCGCGCTCACCTGGTCGGTCCTGGCGCCGGACGGACGCTGGCTCGGCCAGGTGGCGCTGCCAGCGCGCTT
>DATIEF010000270.1:0-2020 GCA_035455865.1 Gemmatimonadales bacterium
GTCCGGGAGGGTCGAGCGGGAGCCACATCCCCGCTGCGGACAGGCGCCGTTCGAGCGTGTCGAGTGTCACCCCCGCCTGTACGGTGGCCACGAGGTCGGCGGGGCTCACGCTCACCACCTGGTCGAGGCCGCGGGAGCTGAGCGCCAGGTCGGCGGGGGCGTCGGCGGGGAGCCACGACCCCCGGCCTTCGAGGCGCACCTTCCATCCCTCGTCGTGCGCCAGCCGGAGGACCAGCGCCGCGGCGTCGGAGCTGTCGGGCATCGCGCGCGGGAGGCCGGACGGGTCGCGGCCGACGCACGCCGGGCCAAGGAGCGCGGTCAGCCGTTCGAGGATGGCGGTGCTCACGAGACGCCTCCCGCCCGCCACTCCCGGCAGGCATGGATGGGGATCACCTTGCCGGGATTGGCGGTGTCGAGCGGGTCGAAGACCCGGCGGACGGCGCACATCGCCGAGAGCGTCTCCGGGGAAAAGAGCAGCGGCATGTACTCCCGCTTGTCGACGCCGACGCCGTGCTCCCCGGTGATGCTCCCGCCGGCCGCAATGCAGGCGGCCACGATCTCGCCGCTGGCCCGGTGCACCCGCTCGGCCAGCGCGGCATCGCGCCCGTCGAACGAGATGTTGGGGTGGAGGTTCCCGTCGCCGGCGTGGAACACGTTGCTGATCGTGAGGTCGTGCCGCCGGCCCACCTCGGCGATGAGGTCGAGGATGTCCGGGAGGCTCGATCGGGGGACGACGGCGTCCTGCACCACCAGGTCCCGCGCGATGCGGCCCATCGCGCCGAAGGCCTTCTTCCGCCCCTGCCAGAGCCGGGCGCGGTCGAGCGGATCGGTGGCCTCGCGGATGGAGCGCGCGCCGTGGCCCTGGAGGATCCGGTGCACCGCCGCCGATTCGGCCGCCGCCGCCGCGGGCCGCCCATCCAACTCGACCAGCAGGACGGCGGCGGCATCGGTGGGGTAGCCGGCCGCGTAGATCGACGCCTCCACCGCCCGCACGCAGGCCTGGTCCATCATCTCGAGCGCCGCGGGGATGACGCCGGACGCGATGATGGCGCTCACCGCCTCGCCCGCGGCGCGGACGCTCCCGAAGTCGGCCAGGAACGTGTGGATCGCCTCGGGGACCGGCACGAGCCGCAGCGTGATGGCCGACGCGATGCCGAACATCCCTTCGCTGCCGACGAAGAGCCCCACGAGGTCGGGGCCCCACGCCTCCCCCTGCGGCGACCCGAACGACGTCACGTTCCCGTCGGGGAGGATCACCTCGAGCGCGGTGACGTGGTTGGTGGTGACACCGTACTTGAGGCAGTGCGGGCCGCCGGCGTTCTCGGCCACGTTGCCGCCAAGGGTGCAGGCCGACTGGCTGGAAGGATCGGGAGCGTACTGGAGGCCGAAGGGAAGGGCCGCGTCGGACAGCCGGGCGTTCACCACACCCGGCTCCACCGTGGCGCGCCGCGCCGACGGGTCGAGGGAGAGGATCCGGTCGAGCCGGGTGAGCGTCACGAGCACTGCGTCGCCGCCCGCGAGCGCGCCGCCCGACAGGCCGGTCCCTGCGCCGCGCGCCACGAACGGCACGCGAAGCCGATGGAGGGCGCGGATGACCGCGATCAACTCCTCCCGGTCCCCCGGCAGCACGACGAGCTTCGGTTCGGAGCGATGTGTGGGCAACCCGTCGCCGCTGAACGTGGCGAGCTCGGCGTGGCGCTCGCGCACCCATCGGGGCCCCACGATGCGGGCCAGGTCGGCGGCGAGCGGGGAGGGCATGGGGGGAATGTAGGAGAGCTATCGGCTATCGGCTATCAGCTATCAGCTATCAGCCAACAGCTATCAGGGGTTCCGAACGCGAACGAGCCCCCGACTTCATCATCGGAGGCTCATCTGCATTCGGAGCGGCTGATAGCCGATAGCTGATAGCTGATAGCTACTCAAACCCTCACGCCGCCACCCAGCTCCCCTTCAGGATCTGGACGTCGGGGCTCTGGCGGAGCTTCTCGAAGGCGCGTTCGCGGATCTGGCGGATCCGCTC
>DATIEF010000271.1:0-5708 GCA_035455865.1 Gemmatimonadales bacterium
GCGCGGCCTCGTCGACACCTGCCGGTGGTATCGCGAGGCGGGATGGCTGTGACCGAAGCCCGTCCGACCCGCGCCTACCGCCTGGTCGATGGGATCACCGCCGCCTACGCGATCATCCGCGGCATCGCGGCGCCGGCGGTCGCGGGCCGGGTGTTCTACGTCAACCACCCCGAGGTGGTCACCAGCCGACAGTTGGTCACCGAGGTCGCGGCCGCCCAGGGCACCAGGGTGCGCATAATCCCGCTTCCGGAGTTCCTTGCCCGCGCGACCCTCGGCGCCATCGGGACCGCCGCCGCCATCCTTCGCCGGAAGACCATCCTGCGCTACGACAAGGCCAACGAGTTCTACCAGGAGGCGTGGACCGCCGACCCGGCCGCCTTCATCGCCGCCACCGGCTGGGCGCCGGCGTTCGACCTGCGGCGCGGCCTCGTCGACACCTGCCGGTGGTATCGCGAGGCGGGATGGCTGTGACCGAAGCCCGTCCGACCCGCGCCTACCGCCTGGTCGATGGGATCACCGCCGCCTACGCGATCATCGTGGCGATGGTGGCCCTCCACGAAGCGCCCACCGCCCCCGGGTGCTGGTGGGTGGCCGGGGCGCATCTCCTCATCCTGCCCCTCATCTGGCTGGTGCGCCGTCCCGGACTCGGCCGACTCGGACGGTTCGTGGCGGAGGTGTACCCGATCGCGCTCATCACCGGGCTCTACACCGCGCTCGACGTGCTGCGCGGTCCGACGCGCCCCGCGGTGCACGACGCGCTCATCCAGCGCTGGGAAGCCGCGATCTTCGGCGGCCAGCCGAGCCGGGACTGGTGGCGGGCCCACCCGAGCCTGTTCTGGTCGACGGTGCTGCATGGCGCGTACTTCATGTACTACGCGATCGTGCCGCTCCCGGTGCTCTGGTTCTGGGTCCGGCGGGACCTGGTGGCGCTCCGGCGGACGGTGCTCCTCGAGATGGCGACGTTCGTGTTCTGCTACCTCTGGTTCGTCTTCTTCCCGGTGGCCGGGCCGTACTACGAGTTCGCGCGCCCGACGGGCGCCTTCGTCCAGACGTTCACCGCCCGGCTGGTCTACGGGGCGCTCGCGACCGGGAGCTCGTACGGCGCGGCCTTCCCCTCCTCCCACGTGGCGGCGTCCGTGGCCGCGGCGGGTGCGGCCTGGCTCGGCGACCGGCGCCTGGGCGGCGTGCTGATCGTCTTCGCGGCGCTCCTGACCGTGGCGACGGTCTACTGCCAGATGCACTACGCGGTCGACGCGACCGCCGGACTGCTCGTGGGTTCATCGGCCGTGTGGTTGGTCGCAAGGCGTGAGGCGTGAGGCGTGAGGAGTGAAAAGGGAGAAGGGGTAAGGGAAAGGGGAAAAGGGAAAAGGGAAAAGGGGCCCCGGCGTGCACCGGAGCCCCTTCTCACTTCTCACTTCTTACTTCTTACTTCGTAACGGTGATCTTCCCGTGCATCCCCATCGCGAGGTGCGGGAGGCAATAGAACTTGTAGACGCCTTCCGGCGCACCGGCGAACGAGATGTCGTAGGTCTTGTCGGCGTCGACCAGGAGCTGGCTCTGGAGCGGGGCCATCTGGTCCGTCATCGCGGTGTTGAGCACCGCCTGGGCGCCGGCCGGGATGCTGTCGGGCCAGAACGAGACGTTGTGCGGGCCACCCTGCTTGTTGATGAAGCGGACGATGTCGCCCTGCTTGATCGTGAGCTCGGACGGGCTGTACTTCGGGGTCGTGCCGTCGAGCGTCATCTCGACCACGTGCACCGGGGCGTTCGTCGCCGGTGCAGCGGCGGGAGCCGCCGTTGAGGCCGCGGCCGGGGCCGCCGCCGGGGTCTCAGCCTTCTTCTCGCCACCACCGCACGCCGCCACCAGTACCAGGCCCGTCGCAAGCCAAGTCGCACGCATACGTCAACCGCCTCCGATTCCTGATAGATTGTCGTGGTCTGTCGACCATCCGCAGCCCGACACCCGGGCCCGGAACCCTTGTGAATGGTTTCACAATCATAATCCCCCGCCCCGCCTGACGCGAGGGGGAGGTACTTCTGGCCCCGATCCCACCCTGTTCCGCCCTTGGCCCCCAGTGCCGGGAGCTCTCCGTGACCCTCCGCGTCGGGGGGCTGCAGGATGGCGAGGCGAGCCTCGATGACGAGGCCACATGGCTCCTCGGCCACACGGAGAATATCACGTTCGGGCGGGTCTGGCGGGAGGAGCAGAGCCTCTTTGCCGAGGCCACCCTCCACGTCCCCTGCCGCCACCTGAGCGAGGGTGCCAATGAGGCCACCTGCCGGGCTCACGGGCACCGGGGCCCGGCGCCAGCGGCAACGACCCGCACGCCCGCGCCGCGGCGCCTCGGGGGTGCGGAGTTCGAGGTGGTGGACGGGCTGGCCCTCGCGCGGCGCACGCTCCCCCTCGCGCCGAGGCCCGCCAGCCTGCCGGTGTATGCGGGGACCAACCCGTGCCTCGCCGCCCCCTGCCGCACCGCCGACAACACCCGCGGCGCCGCCTGCTGCCGTGACCTGCAGCTCGGCATCCGGTGCGACCGCGGCGACGTAGCGCTCGAGGCCCTGGTGCGCGCCCGGCGATCGCCGTACCTCTGCAAGGTGGACCGGGAATCGGACCGCTATCTCGGGGTCGAGATGATCTCGGCCTGCGCCTACCTCGACGATGACGCCCGCAGCTGCTCCCTCCACGGCCGGACCCGGTCCGATGGCCGCCCGGCCAAGCCGGAGCTCTGCTTCGACTGGCCCGATGGGGAGGTGTATCATGCGGGGTGCGTGTTCGGTAAGGCAGCGCTCAGGGCGTAGGGCGTAGGGCTAAGTACATAGGGCTTAGGGCTTCCGGTTCAGCGAGGGCCGGTGGTCGGGCATCTCGACCAGGAAGATGCGGATCGAAGGCGAGCGATCAAGCGCTCAGCCCTTGAGCCCCTGTGCACCGCGCGCCACGCCGTACGTCCTACACACTGACGGCCCCCGGGGCGGCCCCCGGGGATCACCGTCGAGGGAACGCAGGACGACGGTCCCTGTCCGCTGAGGTGCTGGTGAATCTCCCAGTACGCGGCCTCACGGCCAGGGCCGTCACCCCCCGCTCTCGTCAGGATCCCGGATGACGGACGATCTCGAGGCGCTCTACCAATCGACCTACACGTCGCTCGTCCGGTTCCTGTTCCGGAAGGTATGGGACCTGGACCGCGCGGAGGACCTGGCGCAGGAGGTCTTCGTCCGGGCCATGCACCACCAGCCCGAGAAGCCGCGGGCCTGGGTCTTCGCCGTGGCCGCCAACCTGGCGCGGGACGAGGCGCGCGCGGCGGTGCGCCGCAAGCGGCACCTGACGCTCCTGACCTCCGACCCCGCCGGCTCACCGGCGCCGGAGCCCGACGCCCAGGACCTGGTGGAGCACGATGAGCGGCTGGCGTCGGTGCACCGGGCCCTGGCCACCCTCACCGCGCGCGACCAGGAGGTGCTCCTCCTCTGGGACGCCGGCCTGAGTTATCCTGAGATCTCGCTCCGCACCGGCCTGGCGCTCGGCGCCGTCGGCACCACCCTCGCCCGGGCCCGCAAGCGGCTGGTCGAGGCCCACGACCGGATGACCCACGAACGGATCGATGCGGCACATTCCTGACGAAGAGCTCCACGCGTATCTCGACCAGGCGCTCTCGCGCTCGCAGGCGGTCGAGATCGAGAGCCACCTGGCACGGTGCGACCGATGCCGCGCGGCGCGCGACGAATGCGCGCTGCTGCGCGACCGCACGACGGCGCTCCTCGCCGAGCTCGGGCCCGGCTCCATCCCGCTCCCCCCGTTCGACGTCATCCGGCGCGCGGCGGCAGCGCGCCAGCGGCGCCGCACCCTGCTCCGGCGCGCCGGATGGGCCGCGGGCATCGCCCTGGCCCTGGGACTCGGCTGGACGGCGCGCCGGTTCCTCCCCGTCCCGCCCGCGCCGACGCCGCTCGCCGCACGCGTCGCGGCGCCCGCCGCTCGTCCGGTGGCGGTGGCGGTGGCCCGGACGCCGCAGGTCGCCATCCGGCACGTGTCGGAGCATCCGATCCGCGCCACGGTGGAATACGATTCGCTGAGCCGGGACCCCGCGGCCGGTCCGGCCGGGCTCTGGCACAGCGTGTCGCTCGCCGGCGCCGCGGCGGCCGGCACCCCCATCCCGCGCGTCGCCGGGCTCCCGGTGCTGCAGATCCAGCTGCAGGAGGGCCCCGAGGCCTCGCCGGTCGTGGCGGTCGACCAGCAGATGTCCGATGGGCAAACGGTCCGCACCATCGAGGGACCCGCGGGTCCTGTCTGGAACCTCTACACTGCCACGACCGTCCCGACCGACACCGCCGGCGTGGCGACGCTGAGCCTCCGCCAGGGCGACCGGATGCTCTTCATGACGGCGCGCGTGTCCCAGGACTCCCTGCGGGCGATGGTCGGGAAGCTGATGATGAGATAGCGACGCCGCTGCCGTTCCGAACGCGCCACGGGGCCCCGATGTCGGGGCCCCGTGGTCGTCTCCATCCCGTCGTGCCGCGGCGGCTAGTGGTGCCCCCGCTCCTTTTCCAGCGTGATCATCGCCAGTCGGGGCGAGACCATCGGGAACGTCCGGGCAAAGAGCGCGTACGCCATCAGGAAGAGGCCCAGGAACGCGAGTGTGGGCCCGAGCTCGGGCAGGCCGAACACCGGGCCGTCCTGGGCCGTGATCGAGGGCACCACCAGGAGGTAGCGTTCGAGCCAGAGGGTGAGCACGATGACGGTGGAGAAGAACCCGAGGGTCACCGGGTACTTCTTGGGCGCCACGCCCAGGAGCCCGATGAACGGGATCAGGAAGAGCCCGAGGAACACCAGCCGGCCCACCATCTCCCAGTGGCCCCAGAGCCGGGCGAAGACGAACCCGGTCTCCTCCGGCATGTTGCCGTACCAGATGACGAGGAACTGGGACCACATCAGGTAGGTCCAGAACACCGAGAAGCCGAAGATGAGCTTCCCGAGGTCGTGGCGCTGCTTGTCACTGACGAGGTCGCTGATGCCGAGCTGCCGGGCGCCGTACATCATCAGGAGCGCGAGCGCGGCCTGGGAACCGAGGAACGCGCCCATGAAGAAGAAGCCGCCGAAGAGGTTCGAGAACCAGTGCGGCTGGAGGCCCATCACGGTGTCAAAGGCCAGGATGGTGAATGCGAAGGCATACACCCACACGTAGAGCGGCGCCAGGCGGGTCAGCCGCTCCTCGACCCTGTCGGCATCGTACGCGGCGGTCCACTTCTCATACTGCGCGCGGCGCCGGCCGGACACGACGCCCCTGGCGGCGTGGATGTCGCCCAGGAGATTGTGCCACACGAACTGGAACCCGATGACGTAGAGCGCCCCCAGGGCGACGAACAGCCGCCAGAACATCCACGGGCGCGAGAGCCACAGGTGCTTGCCGGCCGAGAGCGTCGGCAGCTGCTCCTGGAGGTGCCCGTAGATGTGCGGGTAGCCGGCCGTGAAGATGACGAGGAACCCGAGGAACGAGACGGGCAGGAACGCGCCGCACGCCTCGGCGAACCGGATGATCACGCCGTGCCACTTGGCGTGGGCGGTCTTGTACACCGCCGAGACCACCACGCCGCCGGCGCTCAGGCTCGTGAAGAAGAGCCAGTTGACGTGGAAGAGGTGCCAGGCCCGGTCGGCGTCGGGCCCCGAGGCGCTGAGCGCGAAGAGTGCGAGGCCCACGACGGCGAGCAGGGCGCCGAGGC
>DATIEF010000272.1:0-4047 GCA_035455865.1 Gemmatimonadales bacterium
CGCCATCACCGCCGCGGAGGCACGCGGCGCCGACACCGTGATCGTGGACACCGCCGGCCGGCTCCACACGCAGGAGGGGCTGATGGACGAGCTCCGGAAGGTCGTCCGCGTGGTGGCGCGGCGGGGGGAGGGATCGCCCCACGAGACCTTCCTCGTCCTCGACGGCACGGTGGGACAGAACGCGGTGAGCCAGGGGAAGCAGTTCGCCCAGGTGCTGGCGCCCACCGGGCTCATCGTGACCAAGCTCGACGGCACCGCCCGCGGTGGCGCGCTGGTGGCGCTCCGGCGCGAGCTCGCGGTGCCGATCCGGTTCGTCGGCACCGGCGAGTCGGTCGAGGACCTCCAGCCGTTCGATCCCGCCGCCTTCGCGGCGCGGATCCTCGGGCGCGACCCCGAAGGCGCCCCCTCCCGCTGATGCCGCCCCTCCGGCTCGACACGCCGATCAAGTTCCTCAAGGGGATCGGGGAACGCCGCGCCGAGCTCTTCGGCCGGCTCGGCGTCGAGTCGGCGCAGGACCTGCTGTGGCACCTGCCGCACCGCTACCTCGACGCATCGGACCTGACGCCGCTCGCCGCGGCCCGGGTCGGGATGGAATGCAGCTGCGTCGGGCGGGTGGTGGCCAAGCGGATCGTCCCGATGCGCCGGCTCCGGGTGTTCCGCGCCGTCCTCCGCGACGGGAGCGGGCTCCTCGAATGCGCCTGGCCGGGTCAGCCCTTCCTCGACCGCACCATCCGCGAGGGCCAGACGCTCCTCGTCACCGGCCCGGTCCGGTTCTACCACGGCCGCCAGATGGTCCCGCGTGAATTCCTGGTGCTCGGCGAGGGCGATGCCGATGGCGACTCCGACGCCGAGGAGCCCGGCTGGGGCGGGCGGGTGCTGCCGGTCTATCCCGCCACCGAGGGCCTCAGCCACAAGACGATCCGCGGGCTCATCGACCGGCACCTCGACGAACTCGTGGCGCTCGCCCGGGATCCATTCCCCCCCGCGTGGGCCGCAGGACTCGGGCTCCCCGAACTCTCCGCGGCGCTCCGGGCGGTGCATCACCCGGCGAGCGTCGCGGAGGCCGAGACCGGCCGCCGCCGGCTCGCGTTCGACGAGCTCTTCGACCTGCAGCTGATGCTGGCCCGCGCGCGGCTCCTCGCCAAGCGGTCACGCGCCGGGATCCGGTTCGAGCCGAAGCGCACCTTCACGAGCCGTCTTCGGGAGACCCTGCCGTTCTCCCTCACCGCCGGCCAGCGGGACGCCGTCAAGGCCATCTTCGCCGACATGGCGGCGCCGGAGCGGATGCATCGCCTCCTGATGGGCGATGTCGGCACCGGCAAGACGGTCGTGGCCCTCTTCGCGATGCTGCTGGCCGTGGAGAACGGCCATCAGGCCGCACTGATGGCGCCGACGGAGCTGCTGGCGGAGCAGCACGCCGACACCCTGGCCGCCCTCCTCAAGCCGCTCGGGCTCGTGCCCGAACTCCTCCTCGGCCGCCAGTCCGCGAGCGAAAAGGCCGCCGTCCGCGCCCGGCTCTCCTCCGGCGCCGCGCAGGTGGTGGTCGGCACCCACGCGCTCCTGCAGGACCGCGTCGCGTTCGCCCGGCTCGGCCTGGTCGTCATCGACGAACAGCATCGCTTCGGCGTCGAACAACGCGCGGCGCTCATCGGCAAGGGCGCGGCGCCCGACGTCCTGCTCCTGACCGCGACCCCCATTCCGCGGTCGCTGGCGCTCACCGTGTATGGCGACCTCGACGCTTCGGTGCTCCGGGAGCGGCCGCCGGGGCGGGGGAGCGTCAAGACGGCGCTGCGGACCGGCGCCGGTCGTGAGAAGGTGTTCGCATTCGTCCACGCCGAGGCGAGGGCGGGGCGGCAGGCCTACGTGGTGCTGCCGATCATCGCAGAATCGGAGAAGGCCGACCTGCGGGCCGCCACGACGATGGCCGAGGCGCTGCAGGCGCAGTGGCCCGACATCACCGTCGGCCTGGTGCACGGACGCTTGAAGCCCGAGGAGCGCGACGGCGTGATGCGCGAGTTCCGCGCCGGGCGGGTGCAGGTGCTCGTGTCCACGACCGTCATCGAGGTCGGGATCGACGTCCCCAACGCCACGGTGATGGTGATCGAGCATCCGGAGCGGTTCGGGTTGGCGCAGCTGCACCAGCTGCGGGGGCGGGTGGGGCGGGGTGGGAATGCGAGCCAGTGCATCCTGCTGACCGACGGGCGCGTGCCGCCGCGGCTCAAGGCCTTCGCCGCCACCGACGACGGGTTCGAGATCGCCGAGCTGGACCTGAAGGAGCGGGGAATGGGAGACCTGATCGGCCAGCGGCAGTCGGGGACCTTCGAGATCCGCCACGCCCGGCTTCCGGACGACCAGGACCTCCTGGGCCGGGCGCGTTCGCTCGCGCAGGAGGTCATCGCCGCCGACCCGGACCTTCGCCGCCCGGCGAACGCCGCGATCCGGGAGCGGGCGTTGGCGCGGTATCCGCGGGCGGTGGAGCTGTTCCGCGTCGGGTGAGCGCGTGGCGCTCCGCTAGAATCGGATCGTCCCCCCCACATCGAGCCGGCCCTGGTGCGACTCCACCAGCGGCGCGAACGGGATGTTCTCCGGGGGGCCGCGGGGCCGCGCGAGTTCCCAGATGAATCCGGCGGCGGCACTCAGGAACAGCGCCTCGCCGCCCCAGAGCCAGCGCCCCGCCCGCCGGTCGTGGGTCAGCGAAGCCTGGTAGTACCCCTCCGAGACAGGGTCGAGGTAGTGTCCATCCGGCCCGGTGTCGCAGCGGGTCTGGTCGGTGAAGCAGTAGCCCTCGAGTGCGCTGAATGCCCGATCGGCGTCGGCGTGCTCGGCCTGGCTCAGGAGCCCGAAGGCGAGGGAGCTGCCGAGCGCGACCCACTTGCCATACCGGATGACCGGCGGCGAACGCCGGACCGGCGCCTGGCCCGCCAGGGTGCCGGCGGCCGCGGCGGCCCCGAGCACGCAGAGTGCCAGCTTCCCGACGACCGCCGGTCGGCTCACTTCGCCACCATCCGGTGCAGGTCGCCGCGGCCGCCGACGATCAGCAATCCGTCGGGGAGCACGATCGGCGGCTGGACCAGCGGACGCCCGACCGCCACTCGCCACGCCTCCTGGCCATCGGGGCCCAGCGCGCGGAGGGTACCGTCGGCCATCCCGACGAGGAGCCAGCCGCGCCACGGCAGCGGCGGGGCGCTCGCCGGATCCTCGAGCGTGGCGTAGCGCTCGGCCGCAGGGTGGCGGAGGGGCACGCGATAGACCCCGCCCGTCTGGGTCACGACCCACGCCGTGTCGTGGGTGACCGTGGGCGCCACGAGGATCGGGCCGTCGAGGTGGACCTGCCACGCCACGCTGAGGTCCGCGAGGCGGATGGCGGCGAGGTCGCCGGCGCCGGTGGGGAGGAGGGCCAGCGAGTCGATCACCACCCAGTGCGCCGAGGCGGGTCCCGGGGCCCGCACGGCGGCCACCAGCTTTCCGTCCGAGAGGTGCAGGCGGTAGAGCGTGTCCCCGGTGGCCACCACGATCTCGCCGGGCCGGCCCGCCACCGGGGCTTCCGCGGCAGGCGTCATCCGGTGGACCCACCGGCGCTCGCCGTGCGCGCGGTCGAGGGCGATCACGTTCCCGGTCCGGGGCGCGGCGATGATGAACGTATCGGCCAGGAGGAGCGGCAGGGCGATCCGGCCCGTGTGGCGACGGCGCCAGATGTCGTACCCATTGGCGCGATGGAACGCTTCCACGGAGCCGTCGGGGCGGTCGCTGGCGGCGTAGATCGTGTCACCGGGACCCGCCACGCCTGCCGACGCGCCACCGTTCAGGCGATTGTCCCAGGCCTTCTTGCCTCGACCGAGGTCGATGGCGACGAGCCGGCGATCGTACCCGGTGCCGATCAGCGTGTCGCCCCGGAGCAGCATCGGGCCCAGGAAGCCCTGGTTGACCCGGGCCAGCCAGCGCTGTTGGAGCGGCGCCGTATGCACGGAATCGGCCGCGAGCGGCGCGTCCGGGATCGGCCGGACGTACGCACAGGCCGCGTTGACCAGTCCCGCGCCCACGGCTACA
>DATIEF010000273.1:0-2128 GCA_035455865.1 Gemmatimonadales bacterium
GCGGCCCCTCAGGATGACTCCGATGGCAAGACCGTCTCCATCATCCCCTCTCTTCCCTCTTCCCTCTCACGTCTCACGTCTCACCTCTTACCAACTCCGCACCCACACCACCGGCAGCTTGGCCGCCTCGGCTGCCAGGTAGCGGCGCTCGTCCCGCGGGCTCTCGGAGATGGGGCTCGTCCGCGTGGGCGAGGTGTACGCCTTGACCCGGTGGCCCCGGGCTTCGAGCCGGAGGCGCGCCATGTGGAACGGGTCGCTCACCAGCACCACCGAACCCAGTCCCTTGTCGTTGAGCCAGCCCGCCACCGCGGCCATCGTCTCGTCGGTCGTGCGGCCGCGGGCCAGCACCACCACCTCGCTGTCGGGCACCCCGCGGGAAAGCAGGTAGCGCTGGCCCACGGTGGCCTCGCTCATCCGGTCGCCCTCGCCGATGCCGCCGGTCACCACGATCCGCGTCGCGATCCGGTCGCGCCAGAGGTCGAGACCATGGTCGAGCCGGGACTTGAGCACCGGCGAAGGGCGGCCGTTGTACTGCGCGGCGCCCAGCACCACGATGGCGTCGGCGGGGCGGGCCTGGTCCTCGCGGCTCTCGGTGAGGACGACGGTGAAACTCGCCCCGTACACCAGCCCGGCGAGGGTGACCCCGGCGCCGAGCACCGACCTCCACCGGCGGCGCAGGAAGGAGGTCACGCTACTGCAGCTTGAAGCTCTGGCCGAGCTCCGGCAGCACCACCTCGTCCACGCCTTCGGACTTGAGGATCTCCGCCATCGCCTTGCGGGCGGGGTCCTCGCCGTGCACCACGAACGCGCGCTTGACCGGCCCGCCGAGGAGCCGCACCCATTTCCGGAGCTCGTGCTTGTCGGCGTGTGCGGAGTAGCCGCCGAGGGTGGCCACTTCGGCCCGCACCGGCACGTCGGTGCCCAGGATCCGGACCTCCTTCTGGCCCTCCTGGATCCGGCGGCCGAGGGTGTGCTCCGCCTGGAACCCGACGAAGAGGATCAGGTTGCGGTGATCGCCGGCCTGGTTGACCAGGTGGTGGGTGATGCGCCCCGACTCCGCCATCCCCGACGCGGCGATGATGACAGCAGGCCCCGGGCGGCTGTTGAGCGCGATCGATTCCTTCACGTCGCGTACGTAGCGGACCAGCGGAAAGTCGAAGAGGCTGCTCCCCTCCTCGACGAGCCGCTCCTTCTTGTCGAAGAGCTCCGGGTGCATCCGGAAGACCTGCGTCGCGTCGAGCGCGAGGGGGCTGTCGACGAAGATCGGCACCTCGGGGATCTGCTTGCTCCCCCAGAGGTGGTGGAGGGCAAAGACGATCTCCTGGGTCCGGCCCACTGCGAACGACGGGATCAGCACCTTGCCGCCCCGGGCGGCCACGCGGGAGACGATCTCGCCCAGGAGCGACTCGGTGCGCTCGACCGACTCGTGCTCCCGGTCGGCGTAGGTCGACTCGATGATCAGCGTGTCGACCGGGCCGCTGGGGGGCGCCGGGTTCCGGATGATCGGAAGTCCCCAGCGGCCGATGTCGCCGGAAAAGACGAGCCGGTGTCCGGCGCCCTCGGCGAAGCGGAGGTCCACCGAGCCCGAGCCGAGGATGTGGCCCGCGTCGGCGAACTCGAAGGAGAGGTTCTTCCTGAGGTAGAAGGGCCGGCGGTACGGCAGGCCGATCATCAGCTCCTGGACCGCGATGGCATCGGCCAGGTTGTAGAGCGGGTCCGCCACCTCCCGGCCGTGGCGCTTGAGGAACTCGGCGTCCTTCTCCTGGATGTGGGCCGAATCGGGGAGCATCGCGGCGCAGAGGTCGCGGGTGGCGGGGGTGGCGTAGATCGGTGCGTGGAAGCCCTGGCGCACGAGGAGCGGGAGCCGGCCGCTATGGTCGATGTGCGCGTGGCTCAGGATGATCGCGTTGATGTTCCGGGCGTCGAAGGGGAGCTTCGTGTTGAGCGCTCGGGCGTCAGCCCGCTTCCCCTGGAAGAGTCCCGCGTCGAGGAGGAAACGCGCCTGCGCCGCCTCGAGCAGGTACATCGAGCCGGTGACGTGGCCGCTGGAGGCGCCGTGGAAGGTCAGCTGGACGGAAGACAATGGGGTCGGGGGTCGTTGGTCATTGGTCGCGGGTCACGGGTCGCG
>DATIEF010000274.1:0-2685 GCA_035455865.1 Gemmatimonadales bacterium
CCCCGCCGAGTCTGCTCGGGCGCGCCCTGTCAGTGAACCGGCACCTCGCTGGGCTGTTGGCCGGCAGCTTGGTGGCCTGGGCGGATGCGAGGCACCGGGACGGGACCGGCCGGGGTCCCCGGTACCTCCTGGCGCGGGGCCTGTCGCCCCTCGTCCGGTCTCTCCTCCGCCCGGATTTGGCGCGGGTGCCCTTCCCGGTCCATCTGCGCCGCCGGCTCGAGCTGCTGGGACCGACCTACATCAAGCTCGGCCAGATCCTCAGTCTTCGAGAGGATCTCCTCCCCAAAGCCGTCACCGACGAGCTCAAGCATTTGCTGGGGCGGCTGCCCGCCATCCCGTTCGCGGACTTCCAGACGCTGGTCTCCCGCGAGCTCGGCCGCCCGCTCGACGATCTGTTCCTCCGCGTGGATCCGGAACCCCTCGGGTCGGCCTCCATCGCCCAGATTCACCGGGCGACGACGCGCGCGGGGGACCCGGTCGTGATCAAGGCGGTGAAGCCGGGCATCGTCGAGACGTTGCGACGGGATGCCCTGCTGCTCCGCATCCTCGGCGCCGTGCTGGAGTGGCCGTTCGGCCGCTATCAACCACGTCGCATCATCCGGGAGTTCGTCGCCTACACCCTGCGAGAAGTGGACCTGAAGCAGGAGGCCGAGAATGCACGCGCCTTCGCCGCGAACTTCGCGGACCTCGCGGGCGTCGCTTTCCCGGTCGTGTATCCGGAGTACTCGGGCGCCCGGGTACTGTGCATGGAATTCGTCGATGGGTTGCGTCCCGACACCGCCGCTGCTCGCGCCTTGCCGGCCCGGGCCCGGCGGCAATTGGTGGAGCTCGGGGCCGAGTCGATCATCCGGATGATCTACCAGGACGGATTCTTTCACGCGGACCTCCATCCCGGGAACCTCTTGATTCTCCCCGGTGCCCGCATCGGCTTCATCGACCTGGGCATGGTGGGACGGCTGGACGCCGAGGTGCGGCGGCTCATGCTGTACTACTACTACAGCCTGGTGACGGGAGACGCGGAAAACGCCGCGCGCTACCTCACCGCAGTGGCCCAGCCTGGACGCCGCGGGGATCCCCAGGGCTTCCGCCGGGAGGTGACCGAGCTGTCGCATCGGTGGAGCCGGACCGCCACGTTCGAGGGATTCTCGCTCGCGCAGCTCATTCTCGAATCGGTGTCGCGGGGCGGAAAGTACCGGATGTATTTCCCCGTGGAGCTGGTGCTCATGGTCAAGGCCCTCGTGACCTTCGAAGGCGTGGGCCACATGCTGCTTCCCGGCTTCGATGTTGCGGAGGTCTCCCGCCGCTACATCCGGGAGATCTTCCTGGCCCAGTTCAGCCCGCTCCGGCTGGTTCAGGAGGAGCTCCGCGGGGCCCCCGATCTGATGGACGCGGCGATCAAGATCCCCCTCCTCGTCACCGAGGGGGTCCGAGTCCTCGAGCGCAATGCCCGGCGGCCCGCCGAGAATCCGCTGGCCGGCGTGCGGGGCACGTTGATCGCCGGGTTCTGTCTCGTGGCCGGAGCGATCCTGATGGCGTTCGGCGGCCCCTGGCCGCTGTGGGTCGCCCTGTTCGGAGCCGCCTTGGCGCTGGCGGTCAGGCGGGGTCCCTGACATGGCGGCGCCTCCGGTCGGCGCGCCGGCGACGGACCGCCACTCCCGTCGGCTCCGCCTCTGGTACGACCCCTTCGACCCGGAGTACTGCCGCGACCTCCTCGACCGAACCCTTGGTCCCGTCGCCCGTCAGTATTTCCGCCCCCGGTTGATCGGCGCGGAGCGCCTGCCGGCCCGGGGCCCGGCGATCCTCGCGGCCAATCACAGCGGCAACGCATTCCCGTACGATGCCATCATGCTGGACGCCACCCTCTGGCGCGCGGACGGATTCGCGGTGGCCCGGAAGGTCCGCTCGCTTTTCGAGCCGGCGCTTACCGAGTCGTGGTGGATGCGGCCGTTCGGCATCGACAACTTTTGGCGGCGTGGTGGCGGCGTGGACATGACGTTCGACAACTTCGAGCGGCTGATGCAGCGCGGAGACCGGGTGCTCTACTTCCCCGAGGGTGTGCCCGGCATCGGGAAAGGGTTCAACCGGCGCTATCAGCTCCAGCCTTTCAAGACCAGCTTCGTCGTCATGGCGGCGCGGCATGGGGCCCCGGTGTACCCCATCTCGATCGTGAATGGGGAGTGGATCGTTCCCTTCGGGTACACGTTCAGGTTCCTGGACGGGATCATGCAGAGGGTGTTCCGCGTGCCGTTCTTGCCGATCCCCATCGGTCTGCTGGGTGTCGTGTTCCCTTTCATGTGGTACTTCGCATTTCCCGCACACCTGATCTTCGTCGTGGGCCGGCCCATCGACGTCCGTGCGATGATGTGGAGAGAGGGGGTAACCGATTTCGAATCCCCACCCCGGGCCGCGGCCCGACGCGTGGCCGAGCGCATCCGCGTCCTGATGCAGCAGGAGCTCGATGCCGAAGTGGCGCTTCATGGCCGGCGGCCGTTCGAGGTAGCGTCACTCTGGAAGGCTGTCGTCGGCGGGACCCTTTCCTTCGGCCGGGTCCTGCCGCCGGCTTGGACGCTCACCATGGTCCGCCAGGACCGGGACCGGCACCGGCCGGCACCACGGAACCGGCTCCTGGGCCTGCTGCGTGATTGGGACCTGCTGTTCTTCTACGTCCCTTTCGGCTGGCCCCTT
>DATIEF010000275.1:0-4186 GCA_035455865.1 Gemmatimonadales bacterium
GCCACGGCCGCGGTCTTGTGGACGTGCACCGGTGCCGCAGGGGTGCCGTCGGCCAGCGTGCTCACCGTGACCGCCAGGCGCCCCCCGTCGAGCGTCACGCTCGAGTCGGCGGGGTCTGACAGGGTGTATGTCAGGCGCCGGTTGAAGCTGCCGCCGCCGAGCGCGAAGGACTGGAGGCTCGCCACCAGCGCGCCGGACACCGAGTCGGTCGGCTGCATCGTGGTGGTGTCGGCCGTGGAATCGATGACGATCGTGTCCGACCGGTTGTAGGTGCTGAAGGTCACGATGTCGCTCACCAGCGAGCCGGTCCGCGCCTGGATCCTGCCGGTCGCGGCGGGATAGGCGGCCGTGGCGCGGCCGGTCAGGGAGTCGACCGTCACGGTCGTGTCGGGCGCCCGCCAGATGATGGGCGCGCCCACGCTGTCCCCGGCCTCGTCGAGGGCGTACGCGCTGAGCTGGACGGTGTCGCCCACCTCGAGCTCGTAGGGCTGGTGGAGCACGAGCTGGATGGCCACGGGGCTGGTGCCGGAGCTCAGGTGGCTGCAGGCGGCGATGGCCGCGCCGGCCGCCACCAGGGCGGCGAACGCCCGCGGCCGGATCACGGGTGCCCCGGCGCCGCGTCGAGCTCGCGCAGGGTCGACTCCGCGTGCTTGACCCAGCGCTCCGCGTCCGCCCCGCGCGGGGGGCGCGCCAGGAACTCCCGCAGGTGGGCCGCGGCGCCCGACGCATCGCCCCGCTTGAGCAGGAGGAAGCCGATCCCGTAGTGCGCGCCGGTGAGCGAGGGGTCGACGTCCAGCGCCCGCCGGTAGTGCCGCAGCGCTTCCTCCGGCCGGTCGGTCTTGGTGAACGCAATGGCCATGTTCTGGAGGATCCGCGTGTCGGTGGGGTGGTCCCGCAACGCCAGGCGGTACGACGTCAACGCCGCTTCGTAGTCTCCCTGACGCTCGAGCGCGAGCGCCTCGTTCAGGTAGTCGAGGCGCTGGGGTCGGGGAGTGTCGGCGGAATCGCGGCCGAAGAGACGGCGCAGGAAATCCATGGGAGGGCGGCGCGTCCTCGCGTTGGGGTCATCGCGCGGGCGGATGTGGCGAAACATACCCCGCGCCCCGGCCAGCGGCAACGCGGTTGCCGCGTTCCCGGCGGGGGGATACGTTCCCCATCCACCCTTCCGGAGTGCCGATGCGCCGCACCGAACCCCCAGGACCGCGCGGAGTGCTCGAGGTCGACTGGCCGTTCTTCGGCGAGATCTGCCGCGCCCTCGCGCTCAAGGTGGCCGGGGACTTCGACCCCGAGATGGTGCTCGGCATCGCCAAGGCCGGCGTGATCCCGGGCGTCGTCGTGGCGTCGATCCTCCAGCGGGAATTCTCCTCGATGGCCGTCACCCGCCGGGGCGCCGACACCGCGCCGGTGCTCGTGAGCGGGCCCCCCGCCACGGTCAAGGGACGCCGGATCCTCCTGGTCGACGAGACCTGCGACACCGGCAGTACGCTCAAGCTCGCGCTCGAGGAGGTCAAGGCGCTCCGCCCGAAGGAGGTCCGCACTGCGGTCTCGTTCCGCACCGGCGCCTACACCCCGGACTACCACGCCTTCAGCACCGAGAGTTTCATCATCCTCCCGTGGGACCGCGAGATCATCGAGGGCGGCGAGCTGGTCATCCGCCCGGACTACGCCAAGCGCCTGCGCCAGTGAACCGTACCGCCCGGCCGCGTCCGCGGAGCCCCGGGCGCTGATCCCCGTGCACTGATCCCCGATCCTTCCGTGTTCCCCGAGATCACCGACGCGCTCCGCGCGTCACGCGCCGAGTTCACCGAGATCCGCGTCGAGCGCACGTGGACCACGACGGTCGCCTTCCGCGGCCGGCGGCTGGAGACGGCCACCCAGGGCGTCGACCAGGGGGCGTTCGTGCGCTGCTTTGCGCGGGGCCGCGGCTGGGGCATGGTGAGCACCACCGACCTCGACCGGATCGACGCCGCCGTGGCCCGCGCCTACGAACTGTCGCTGGCGGTGCCGGCCGAGCGCTCGCCGGTGCTGGCGCCGCTCCCATCGGCGCGATCCGACGGCCCCGCTGCGCTCGACGACGACCCCCGCGCGATGGCCCTGGCCGACAAGCGGGCGCTCGCCGAGGCGCTCAATGCCGGCCTCCTCGCCACCGACCGGCGGGTGGGCGAGACCTACCTCGCTGCGCGCGATGACGTGACCGAGATGTGGGTCGGGAACTCCGACGGCACCCTGGTGCGCGACCTCCGCACCGACGCGGCCGTCGCCGCGGTGGCGGTGGCCCGCGACGAGGGCCTGGTGGAACGGGCGGTCCGGTCGTGGGCGGCGCGCGGGGGCTGGGCCGGCCTGGGCGACCTCTCCGGCGAGGTCCGCGCCCTGGCCGAGCGCGCGATCGGGCGTCTCGGCGCCCGCCGCATCCGGCCCGGGGTCCTCCCGGTGGTGCTCGGCCCGGACGCCGCGGGCGCGCTCCTCCACGCCGCGGTCGGCCACGGGCTGGAGGGGGCCGGCGACCGGCCAGGATTCCGGGTGGGCGACCGGATCGGGAGCGCGCTCATCTCGGTCGGCGATGACGGCCGCGGCGGCGGCCTCCGCGGCGCCGGCGCGTGGGACGCCGAAGGGAGCCCCACGCAGAGCACCACGCTGGTGCAGCACGGCGTCGTCGTCGCCCGGCTCCACAGCCGTGAATCGGCGGGACGCTCCGGGGAGGCGCCGACGGGCAACGCGCGGGCCAATTCCTTTCGCCATCCCCCGCGCCCCCGGATGACCGACCTGTTCCTGGCCTCGGGCCAGGGCACTCTCGCCGACCTGATGTCGGGGATCGCCATCGGCGTCTACGTGCCCGATGCGCGCGGGCTGGACTGCAACGACGGCCGGATCCGCCTCGCCGCCGAGGACGCGCGGATGATCCGTCGCGGCGAGATCGCCGAGCCGGTGCAGGACGTGGTGCTGCGGGGATCCTCCGCCGACCTGCTCGATGCGGTGGATGGCGTGGCGGCGGACTTCGCGTGGAGCCGCGCCGCGTCGGGATGCTCCAACGGCAACCACGGGCTGGTGAACGTCGGCGATGGCGCTCCGCACGTCCGGCTCCGCGCCGCGCGCGTCGACGGGGAGGGCGCGTGATCCCGCGCATCCTCGAGCTCATCCGGAGCCGCGGCCAGGGCGGGGACGTCGTCGCCAAGTTCGACGAGACCATCTCGCTCACCTTCGACCAGGGGCACCTGGCCGCGAGCAGCGTCGCGATCGAGCGCGGCATCAATCTGCGCGTCATCGCCGACGGCCGGACCGGCGTGTCCGGCACCACCGGCGACGACGCCGACGGGATGGTGGAGGCCGCGCTCGCGGCAGCGCGCGTCGGCGCCCCGGTCGATTTCCCGCTCCCGGAGCCCAATCCGTGGCCGCGCGTCGTCACCCGGGTGCCCCGCGCCGCGGCGGCCTCGCTCGATGACCTGCGCGACCTCGGGCAGATGGCCCACGACCGCCTGGCCGGCGATGGCCGGGTGGTCGAGGTCGCGGTGGAGCGGTCGGTGGGGAGCGTCCGCGTGGCCAACACCGCCGGACTCGACGCGAGCTACGAAGTGTCGCTGGTGGGGCTCCTGGTCGAGGTGCGCGGCCCGGGCGGCATCCGGACGAGCGGCAGCCTGGTGGGCGCCGACCTCCCCGCACCCGACGAGCTCGAGCACTTCATCGGCCAGACCAACGTCCGCCTCGGCTGGTCGCAGCGGGAGGCCGCCGTCCCGCGGGGGCACCTGCCGGTGCTCTTCCTGCCGCCGGCGGTGCGGGCCCTCCTCGTCCCGGTGCGGCAGGCCCTGCTGGGGCGCACGGCAGTGCAGGGGCTTTCCCCGCTCAAGGACCGGGTCGGCGAGCGGGTCTACGATCCGGCCCTTACCCTGACCGACGACGCGCTCCTCGACGGGCGGCCCGGGTCCCGGCCCCTCGACGACGAGGGCGTACCGAGCCGGAGCCTCACCCTGGTGCGGGAAGGGGTGGTGCGCGCCCTGGCCTACGACCTGGAGACGGCGGTGCGGGCGGGCGCCCGGTCGACCGGCCACGCCCGGCGCACGACGTTCGGCAAGCCGCAGGTCGCGTTCACGAACGTGGTGGTGGTGCCCGGGGCGCACTCCTTTGAGACGCTCCTCGCGCACGTGGGCGACGGGCTGATCGTCGAGGACCTGCCCGGCCTCAACGGCGGCCA
>DATIEF010000276.1:0-4490 GCA_035455865.1 Gemmatimonadales bacterium
ACATGGGCTCATCCGGTGGCGGGTGGCCCTGCGTCCCAGCCCCCGGTCTCCTGCCGCCATTCCCGGAGCGGGTCCTCGGTCAATGTGAAAGCGCGGCCGCTGGGGCCCGCCACCGCTTGAGTCGCGGCATCACGTCCGTCAGCAGGGCGCGGGCCTGGGCGGACGGCATCACGCCCTCCCGGTCCATCACCGCGACGCAGCGGTCGAGCATGTCCTGCATCGAGATGCCGGGGTCGGTGAATGCACCGTCCGCGTAGCAGTGCGTGCAGTAGTCGTTGACGCGGAAGCCGGCCTGGTCGGTGCCGAAGTCCTCCGGCTTGCTCAGGGGCATCGAACAGCTCTGGCAGAACGGTCCCTTCGTCTCGTATGCGGGCATGCGATCCTCGCTGGAACGGTGGCGCGGTCATCTGGCGACGCGTGGACCACCAGCGTAGGGCCCGGGGCAGTAAGCCGGGGTGAACCCGGGGTGAAACGGTCGTTCGACGGTCAGTTCGGGCGATGGCGCGGGGTCCCGGCCGCCCGCCGGGTCAGGCCGCCCGCTTCGAGCCACTGGTAGAACTGGTCGATCCAGTGGTCGCTGGTGGTGCCCTGGTGGCGGAGGCCGAAGCCGTGACCGCCGGCTGCATAGATGTGGGCTTCGGGGCGGTCGCCGGCGGCCACGAGTGCGGCGTAGAACCGGGCCACGGCGTCGCCGGCCTGCTGATCGTCCTGGGTCCAGGCCAGGAACGTGGGTGGCAGGTGCGCCGGGATCCTGGGCATCGCGCCGAGCGGCCCGCCGTAGATCATCGCGGCAAAGTCAGGGCGGGCGGCGGAGTCGGGCTGCACGAGCGTGCCGCTCGCCACCATCCCGCCGGCCGAGAAGCCGAGGATCCCGATGCGGTCGGGGGACACTCCCCACTCGGCGGCATGCGCGCGGACCACCTTGAGCGCCTGGATGCCGTCCGCGATCCCGTAGCGGCCGGCGGTGTCGAAGTCCATCTCCGGAATCCCGTCCTGCTTCTTCTCGACGGTGCGGTACTTGAGCACGAAGGCGGCGATCCCGCGCTGCTGGAGCCACCGCGCGACGCTCGTCCCTTCCAGGTCCAGCGCGAGCGCCACGAACGCGCCGCCGGGGGCGATGATGACGCCGGTGCCGGTGGCCTTGCCGGGGGCGGGGAGGTACGCGGTGAGCGTCGGGGTCACGACGTCGATCACCACGGTGCCGAGGGGCGTGTTGGTGTAGGTCTTTTCCTGCTGGGTCCAGTGCTCGGAGCCGGGGGCGGCGCCGGGCCAGACGCGGACGACCTGCGCGCTGGCGCAGGTCGCCGACGCCGCCAGGACGAGCGCAGCCAGCGATGTGGTCCGGTGCAGGGTGCCTCCGATGGCGTCGCGGCGCGTCAGCGCAGGTCGTGGAGGTAGTTATGCATATGCTCGAGCGTCGCCTGCTGCTCCCGGACCTGGTGCGCCAGGAGGTCGCCGATGGTCACGATCCCCTTGAGTGACCCGCCCTCCTCGACCGGGAGGTGCCGGACGCGCTTCGAGGTCATCAGCGCGGCGCACTCCACGACGCCGAGGTCGGGGGGACAGGTGATGACGTCGGCGGTCATCACGGTGGAGACCGTCGTGGTGGCGGGGTCGAGCCCCCGCGCCACCACCCGGCGCAGCACGTCGCGCTCGGTGAAGATGCCCGCGAGCTTCCCGCCGTCCAGCACCGCGACGCCGCCGACGTTGCGGCTGTTCATCAGCTCGGCGACCTGGCGGACGGTGTCGGTCGGCCGGACCGAGAGCACCTCGCTCCCTTTCACGGCCAGCAGGTCTCGCAGGGTGGCCATACGCGCGCTCCTCGTGGAGGGAGCTCAAGCTTACGGCGCGGTCCCGCCCGGCGCCATACCGGGGCCGGGCGGGCCGCACCCGTGGCCCGTCAGGCGTTGAGCGGCCGCGATACGGACCACTTGTAGCCGTCGGGGTCGCGGACGCGGAACGCCCGGACGCCCCATGGCATGTCGGCGGGCTCGGTCTCGAGGGTGCCGCCGTGCGCCTTGATGTGCGCGGCCACGGCGTCCACTGACTGGGTGACGGACACGGTGAACGAGAATCCCTCGCCCTTCACGCGCTCCCAGCCGCGGGCCCCATCATCCTGGTTCAGGTTGATCCGGACGTTGCCGGCCTGCACGGCGATGCTCCGGAGCTTGCCATCGCGCTCGGTGCGGCGCACCTCGGTGAAGCCGACGACGCCGGTGTACCACGCGGCGCTCTTCTCGAGGTCCTTCACGGTGAGGGAGGCCATCAGCGCCTGCCCCTGGAGTGGTTCTGCCTTGGTGCTCATCGGTCCCCGGGTGGTGGAAGTGGCCGCTAGCGTCGGTGCCAGGTGTTGTTCGTCGTGTCGGCATCGACCCAGATCCCGCCGTCGATCGCCACCGACTGCGCCGTCCCCGCCGCAGGCACCGTCACCACGGCTTGCCGGCCATCGCGCGACCAGACCGCCGCGGTCGCGTGCTGGCGCACGACCTTCCCGTCGGTGAGGGTCACCACGAGGTCGAAGGGCGCATCCATCCCGCCGATGTTCTCCACCGTCACCGCGTACCCGCCCTTGGCCTTGGCCACGTTCTTGACCGCCAGGTCGATGTACCCGTTGCTGAAGAACCAATCGGTCCAGAACCAGTCGAGCGGGCGCTTGGCCACATCGTCGAAGGTGTAGAAGAAATCCCACGGTGTGGGGTGCTTGCCGTGCCAGCGCGCCATGTAGGCGTGGAGGCACTGGCGGAAGAGCGCGTCGCCCAGCATGTCCTTCATGGCGAGGTAGGCGAGCGACGGCTTGCCGTAGGCGTTGATGCCGTAGGCCTGGCCGGTGAGCGCGTCGGCCGGGGTGATGACGGGCAGGTCCTGGAGCGGCGAGGGGTTGTGGGCCCAATTATCGACGCGGAACCGCTGGAAGAGCGTGGTGGCGGTGTCAGCGCCCATGTCGAGGGTGTTGATCAGGTACTCGAACGTGGTGGCCCACCCCTCGTCCATGAAGGCGTAGCGGGTCTCGTTGATCCCCATGTAGAACGGCATGTAGGTGTGGGCGATCTCGTGGGCCACCACGAACTGGGCGAACGCCGGGTCGGGGTACGACTCGTCGTTGGCCATCATCGGGTATTCCATCCCCGCGCCCCCCTGGAAGGCGGTCATCTTCTCGTAGGGGTAGGGCACGCCCGGCCACTGGTGGGACAGGAAGTCGAGCGAGTGCGCGGCGAACCTGACCATCTGGTGGAAGTCGGCGGCGGTGTCGTTGTAGGCCGCCTGCACGCTGGCGCGGCGGTGGGCGGCGTCGTCCACCTGGACGCTCGCGGCGTCCCAGTCGTAGTGGTCGCTCACGCCGAAGGCCATGTCGGGGACGTCGGAGGCGGTGAAGTGCCAGCTGTTGACGGCGCCACGGGTCGTGACCTTCCCGGCGCGGATCTCAGCACCGGTGGCCACGTGGATGGTGGTGTCGGAGGTGAAGGAGGCCTGGAAGCGCTGCAGCGCTGCCGGCTGCAGCAGATCGGCCGCGTTGGTGAGGGTGCCGGTGCCCCAGACGACGTAATTGGCGGGGACCTTGACCGTCACGTCATAGTCGTTGAAGTCGCTGTAGAACTCGTGGCCGGCGTGGTCCATCGTGTCCCAGCCGTTGTAGTCGTCGTACACCGCCACGCGGGGATAGAAGTACGCCACGTAGAAGGTGGTGGGGTCGATCACGCCCTGGCGGCTGGGCTGCTTCGGGAGGTCGTACGCCCACTGGAACGCGAGCTGCACCGAGGCGCCCGGGGCCAGCGGCTTCGGCAGGCGCACCGGCTGGGAGGTGAAGTAGCGGGGGTTGGCATCCCACAATTGCGGCTGGCCGTCCACGGCGAACGACGTGACGCGCACACCGGACGTGATCCCTTCCTCGGACGTGCCGCCATCGCGCGGGGCGCCGGGACGGTGGGAGTTGGGGAAGAGCTTGATGACGAGGACGCGGAGCGTGTCGGGGCTCGCGTTGGTGTAGGTGATCTGCTCGCTGCCGCTCACCTGCCGGGCGGGGGGCATCATCGAGATGGTGATGTCGTACCGGCCGTGGTCCTGCCAGTACTTCGGGCCGGGGTTGCCGTCGAACGCGCGGGTGCCGTTGACGTAGGTCCGCTTGATCGCGCGGGGCATGTAGAGCCCCTGGGCGCTGAGCGCGGGAGCGGCGAGGATCGCCAGGGCGGCGACGAAGGCGGTGCGGCGCATGGTGGTGCGTCCCTTCCTGTGGGGTATCACGGGGTGGTGCAGGTGACGGCCGTCTGGGCGGACATACGGGTCCGGGGCGTCAGAAGTTGCCACCGGCGTCCCGGCGCGACCGGGCGGCCCGGACGGCAAGCACGACGGCGACGATCAGGAACCCGGTGCCGGCGGCGCCGAGCGCATACCGGCCTTCATAGAACGCGGCGCCGACGGCGATCGTGGCGGCCACCGCCACGATCCAGCAGAGCGCACCGGTCCAGCCGATGGGGCGCTGCAGCGGTGTGTTG
>DATIEF010000277.1:0-6666 GCA_035455865.1 Gemmatimonadales bacterium
CCACCCGTGAGCGGATCGACCCGGTGCGGGTGGTGACCAATCGATCGAGCGGACGGATGGGATACCGGGTGGCGGAAGCGGCGTGGGAGCGCGGCGCTGAGGTGACGCTCATCAGCGGGCCGGTCGAGCTGCCACCGCCGACGGGAGTGGCGGTCCAGCGGATCGAGACGACGGCCGAGCTCGAGTCGGCGGTGCGCCGCGCGCTCGAGACCGCTGATGTGCTGGTGATGGCCGCGGCGCCGGCGGACTACCGTCCCGTGGAGCCGAGCGCCGAGAAGCGCCCGCGCCAGGACGGCGCGCTGGCGCTGCCGCTCGAGCCCACCGCCGACATCCTGAGCGCCACCGCGGCCGCCCGCCGGGCGGGGAGCGTGATGGTCGGGTTCGCGCTCGAGACCGGTGACGCCCTCTCCAAGGGCAAGTCCAAGCTCGAACGAAAGGCGCTCGACCTCATCGTCATCAACGATGCGCTGGAGCCTGGCGCCGGGTTCGAGGTCGACACCAACCGTGTGGCGATCCTCGGCCGGGACGGCACCTCGATGATCCTCCCGCTCCAGTCCAAGCGGGAGACCGCCGAGCAGATCCTTGATGCCGTGGAGGCGCGCCTTGGCCGATGAGCGTGCGCGGTACCTGCGGCAGCAGGCGGAGCTCGGGGGGCGGGAAGTGGTGCTGGGAGCCGGGAGCTTGGAGCGTGGAGTCAGGAGCGTGGAGAGGGCCCCCTCGACCAGTCCGGTAGCCGAGCTCCACGCTCCACGCACCCAGCTCCAGGCTCCAAGCCCCGAGCCCTCCGCGCCCGACTGGCGGAAGGGCGCGCCGCCGATCCCCGGCCCCGGGCTCAGCGTGGTCCCACCGGTCCTCCTGCCGGGGGACGACCTCCTGGAGCTGGCGACGCTCGATGCGATCGCGGCGGTGGTGCGCCACTGCCGGAAGTGCCCGCTCTGCGAAGGGCGCACCAACGCCGTGCCCGGCGAGGGGGATCCCGCCGCGCGTCTCGTCGTGGTGGGCGAAGGGCCGGGCCAGACCGAGGATCAGACCGGCAGGCCGTTCGTCGGCCGCGCCGGGGAGCTGTTGGACAAGATCCTGCTGTCCATAGACGTACCGCGTTCCAGCGCGTATATCCTCAACATCGTGAAGTGCCGGCCGCCGCAGAACCGGGCGCCGCTGCCCGACGAAGTGGCGGCCTGCATCCCGTACCTGCACCGCCAGCTCGCGCTGCTCAGGCCGAAGGTGATCCTCGCGGCCGGGTCGACCGCGGCGGCCGCGCTGCTCCAGTCCCGCAAGGGCCTGGGCCAGCTCCGCGGACAGGTCCACCGCTACGGCGAGGTGCCGCTGGTGGTCACCTACCATCCGGCCGCGTTGCTCCGCAACCCCAACTGGAAGAAGCCGACCTGGGATGACGTCCGTATTGCCCGACAACTCCTCGACGCCTGAGGCCCCGGCGGCCCCGCGGGGCGCGCCGTGGGACAACGACGCGGAACAGGCGGTCCTCGGGGCGATGCTCCTCGACCAGGACGCCTCGCTCCGCGCCGCCGAGCTGCTCGAGGACTGGATGTTCTACGCCGAGCGGCACCGCCGGATCTTCCGCGCGATGCTGCACCTGGCCGAGCAGCGGATCGTCATCGACCAGCTGACGCTCCGCGACGAGCTGGTCCGGCGGGGGGAGCTCGACAGCACCGGCGGCCTGCCGTACGCGTCGGAGCTCGCCGACGCGGTGCCCACCGCGGCCAACCTCGAGTTCCACGCCGGGATCGTGCGGGAAAAGGCGATCCAGCGCCGGCTCATCGAGGCGGCGACCCAGATCATCCAGGAGACCTACGACGGCCGCAGCCGCTCCGGCGAGCTCCTCGACCGGGCGGAGTCGAAGATCTTCCAGATCGCCCAGGCGCGGCGGGACGACGGCTTCAAGGGCATCAAGGAGATGCTCTGGCCCACGATGGAGCGCATTGAAAAGCTCCAGGGCAACGCAAAAGCGGTTACCGGTGTGGCGAGCGGCTTCCGAGATTTGGACCAGCTCACCGCGGGCTTCCAGCCCTCGGAACTGGTCATCGTCGCGGCGCGTCCGTCGATGGGGAAGACGGCCTTCTGCCTCAACCTCGCGGCCCACGCCGCGCTGGAGGCGGAGACCGGCGTGGCCATCTTCTCGCTGGAAATGAGCAAGGAGTCGCTGGTGCAGCGGCTGCTCTGCGCCGAGGCCCAGGTCGACAGTTCCAAGGTGCGCACCGGCCGGCTGCGGGACGACGAATACTCGCGCCTGGCCCGCGGCGCCGGCGTGCTCTCGCAGGCCCGGATCTGGATCGACGACACGCCGTCGCTCACGCTGCTCGAGATGCGCTCGAAGGCCCGGCGGCTCAAGGCCGAGAACGACATCGGGCTCATCATCGTGGACTACCTGCAGCTGATGCGGAGCCCGGAAATGGCGGAGAACCGCGTGCAGGAGATCTCGGACATCTCGCGGTCCCTCAAGGGGCTGGCGCGCGAACTCGAGCTCCCGGTCATCGCGCTCTCCCAGCTTTCCCGCGCCTCCGAGCAACGGGGCGGGGAGCGCACCCCCATCCTCTCCGACCTGCGCGACTCCGGCGCCATCGAGCAGGACGCCGACCAGGTGGTGTTCATCCACCGGCCGGAGATGTACAAGGACCTGCGCGACAAGGCGGAGAAGGACGGCCGCAACCTCGACGGCGTGGCGGAGATCAACCTGGCCAAGAACCGCAACGGCCCCACCGGCTCGTTCGAGCTCTTCTTCAACAAGGCCGTCACCCGCTTCAGCGACCACTCCGACCGGGAACCGCCGCCGGAGGCGCTCCCCGATGACGCCTAAGGCGCGGTCGGCCTATCGGTGCACCGAGTGCGGCCACGAGCACGCCAAGTGGGTGGGTCGGTGCGAAGGGTGCGGGGCGTGGAACGCGGTGGCCGAGGAGCCGGTGGCGGCGCGCCGGGATGCGGGCGCGGCGGCGCGCGGCGGGGTCCGGCGGGCGGCATCCGGCCCGGGAGCCGTCCCGGCCAGGCTCGGTGACATCGCCGAGTCGCGCCTGGCGCGCTGGCTGGTGGGCCTCCCGGAGTTCGACTTCGTCCTGGGCGGCGGGATCGTGCCGGGATCGCTGACGCTGATCGGCGGGGAGCCCGGCATCGGCAAGTCGACCCTCCTCCTCCAGGCCTGCGCCCGGCTCGAGGCGGCGGGGCGCCGCACGCTGTACGTGAGCGGCGAGGAGTCGCCGGACCAGGTCCGGCTCCGCGCGCTCCGCCTGGAAGAGGACACCCGCTCGGTCCACGTCCTCGGCGAGACCCGCCTCGAGTCGATCCTCGACTCGGCCATCACGCTGGCGGCCGACGTCGTCATCCTCGATTCCATCCAGACGGTCTTCACCGACGCGCTCGAAGGCGCCCCCGGCAGCGTCGGCCAGGTGCGCGAGTGCGCGGCGATCCTGATGCGCTTCGCCAAGGAGAGCGGGTCGGCGGTGATGGTCGTGGGCCACGTGACCAAGGGCGGCAGCGTGGCCGGCCCCAAGACCCTCGAGCACATCGTGGACACGGTGCTCTACTTCGAGGGCGAAGGGATGCACGACCACCGCCTCCTGCGCGCCACCAAGAACCGGTTCGGCTCGGTGGACGAGGTCGGCGTCTTCGCGATGACGGAGCGCGGGCTGATCCCGGTGCCGAGCCCGTCGGCGCTCTTTCTCTCGGCCCGGGCCACCGGCACCAGCGGCAGCGCCGTGACGGCGCTGATGGAAGGCACCCGCCCGATGCTGGTCGAGGTGCAGGCCCTGGCCGCGCGGTCGGGATACGGCACCCCGCAGCGGGTAGCCACCGGGCTCGACCACAAGCGGCTGGCGGTGCTGCTGGCGGTGCTCGAGCGCCGGGCGAGCACGTCGTTCGCCGACCTCGACGTCTTCGTGCAGGTGAGCGCCGGGGTCCGGCTCACCGAGCCGGGCGCCGACCTGGCCGTGGCGGCGGCGCTGGTGTCGAGCGTGCTCAACCGGCCGGTGCCGGCCGACGCGCTCTTCCTCGGTGAACTCGGCCTGGGCGGCGAGGTGCGCCCGGTGGGCGGCATCGACCGGCGGCTGGCCGAGGCCCAGCGCCTCGGGTTCGGCCGGGCGTTCGTGCCGGGACGGTTCGCGGGGCGCGCGAGCGGGCTGACGCTCATCCCGCTCGACCACATCGAAGCCCTGGTGGCGGCCCTTGCCGCGTGACGTCGGGGTGGTCGTGGTGGCCGCCGGTCGCGGCGTGCGGGCCGGCGGCGGCGTGCCGAAGCAGTTCCGCGAGGTGGCGGGCGTCCCGCTGGTCCTCCGGGCGTTGCGGCCATTCACGGCGCACCCGGATGTGGCGCAGGTGGCCCTCGTCCTTCCGGGCGAGAGCGTGGCCAGCCCGCCGGCGTGGCTGGCGGAACTGGGTGGCGGCGCGATAACGCTCGTGGCGGGCGGTGCGGAGCGGGGCGACTCGGTGCGGGCGGGCCTCGCGGCACTCGGGAGCGAGTGCCGGACGGTCCTGGTGCACGATGGCGCGCGGCCCTTCGTCGACCGCGCGCTGGTCGATGCGGTCATCGAGGCGGCCCGCGCCGGAGTGGGCGCGGTGCCCGCCATCCCGGTGGGCGATACCCTGAAGCAGGTCGGGACCGACGGCCGGTCGATCGAGCGGACGGTGTCGCGGGAGCAACTCTGGCGGGCGCAGACGCCCCAGGGCTTCCCCCGTGCGATGCTTGCCGCGGCCTACGCCGACGGGGCGGGACGAGCCGCCACCGACGACGCCGGGATGGTCGAGGCGGCGGGCGGGGAGGTGCGCATCGTCCCGGGTTCCGCGCGCAACATCAAGGTCACCTCGCCGGACGACTTCGTGCTCGCCGAGCAGCTCGCCCTGGCCGCCCGATGATCCTCCCGTTCACCGGCGCCTCCGTTGCCGAGACGATCCCCAGGGCCGTGGCCCACATCCGTGGCGGCGGCCTCATCGGCTATCCCACCGAGACAGTGTACGGCCTCGGCGGCCGGGTCGACGAGACCTCGGTGAGCGCGCTGGCCAGGCTCAAGGGCCGTCCCGACGGGAAGCCCTTCCTCGTGCTCGTCTCCGGCGTGCCGATGGCCGAGTCGCTCGGGCTCTTGTTCAATGATTCCGCGCGGGCGCTGGCTCGGGCCTTCTGGCCCGGCCCGCTCACCCTGGCGCTCCGCAGCACCGGCACCCGGCTCCCGGTCCAGCTCCGCGGCCCCGAAGGGGGCGTGGCCGTGCGCCACACGAGCCAGCCCGACGTGGCGCGCCTCATCGAGGCCCTGGGCGAACCCCTCACCAGCACCTCCGCCAACCGGCCGGGGACGCCGCCAGCGCCCGGCGCCGACCGCCTTGCCGAGGCATTCGCCGATGCGGTCGCGTCGGGCCAGCTGCTCGTCCTCGACGGCGGTGTGCTGGGCAACGTCCCGCCGTCGACGCTGGTCGACTGCACCTCCAGCGCACCGCGGCTCATCCGCGAGGGCGCGATCCCGCGGGCCGAGCTGCGGCGGGCGGTGGGACGCCTGGCGCCGTGAAGATCCTGCTCGTCTGCACCGGCAATACCTGCCGCTCGCCGATGGCCGCGGCGCTCCTCACACGCGCGCTGGCGGGCGCCGGGATGTCGCACGAGGTGAGTTCGGCGGGCACCTCCCCGTGGGAGGGATCGCCGGCGTCGGAGGGGTCGTACCTCGTGGCACTGGAGCACGGCCTCGACCTCTCGGCGCACCGGGCCCGGCGCGCCACCCGGGAACTGGTGGCCGAGGCCGACCTGATCCTCGCGATGTCCCGCGGACACCTCGACCGGCTGGCCGCGCTGGGCGGTGCGGGGAAGTCCCACCTGCTCGGCGAATTCGTCGGCTTCGACGGCGACGAGGCCGAGGTGCCCGACCCGATGGGCGGCGAGATCGACGCCTATCGCGATGCGTTCGACCAGATCGAGCACCTCGTGACGTTGGCGGTCCCGCGGCTGGCGGCGGCCGGGCCCCGGCCGTGATCTCGGCGCGCACGCGGGTCTTTGCCCTCCTCGGCGATCCGGTGGCGCATTCGTTGTCGCCGGCGATGCAGAACGCCGCGTTCCGCGCGCTCGGACTCGACGCCGTCTACGTGGCACTGCGGACCGCGCCCGACCAGGTGGCGGCGCTCGCCACCGCGCTCGCCGCCGCCGGCGGGGGAGGGCACGCGACCATCCCCCACAAGGAGCGGCTCGCCGCCGCCCTTGAGCGCCCCACCGACCGGACCCGATCGCTCGGTGGGGCGAACACGTTCTGGGGTGAAGCAGGCGCGCTCGCGGGGGACACCACCGATGTGGTCGGCATCCTGGCCGCGCTGGCCGCGCTCGAGGCACCGGCCACGTCGTGGCTGGTGGTGGGGACCGGCGGCAGCGCCCGGGCGGTGGCGGCCGCGGCCGCGGAGCGGGGCGCCTCGCTCGCGGTCATGTCGCGGGATCCCGGCCGGGCCGCGGCGTTCGCGGCGTGGGCCACGGACCTGGGTGTCCGCGCCGCCGAGCCGGCGGGGTGCGAGGTGCTCATCAACGCGACGCCGCTCGGGCTCCACGCCGGCGACGCGCTCCCGGCGCGCCGGGTCGACCATCCGCGCGCCCGCTGGGCGCTCGACCTGGTCTACGCGGCCGGCGGCACGCCGTGGATCCGCGGGCTCGTCCGCGATGGCGTGCGGGCTGCGGACGGGCGGGAGGTCCTC
>DATIEF010000278.1:0-2980 GCA_035455865.1 Gemmatimonadales bacterium
AGGCGGACGAGGCGGGCGAGGCGGGCGAGGCGGGCGAGGCGGGCCGGGACGCTCGGCACCCGGGGGCGCGAACGCAATCGGAACCTTCCCGAGCAACGCGAGGGACCTATCTCGACATTCCCGTGGCTGGTGGCTGGTCACCGATCAGGATGTCGCAGGTCCCTCGCTACGCTCGGGAAGGTTCCATACACCAGTCGGGCGCCGTCCGCCCTGTCCGCCCCTTGGCGCCCGCCTCGTCCGCCCCTTGTCACCCGCCCTATCCGCCTTCGTCGACCGGGTCTAGAACATCTTCACCTGGATATTCAGCTTCCCCGGGTTCTTCCGGATCTCGTCGAGCAGCGCGGTGAGCGCGGCACTGGTGCGGCGGGCGTCGTTGTAGAGCCCGGTGTCGGTGGCGAGCTTGCCCAGGGTCCCCTTCCCGGCGTTCATCCCGCTCAGGAGCGTATCGAGCGAGGCGCTGGTGCGGGTCAGCTCGGTGCTGAGGTCGCCGAGGGTGCGGGTCGAGGCCGCCAGGTTGCCGGAGAGCGTATCGAGGTGCGCCAGGGTGTTGGCGGTGTGCGGGTCTGAGAGCAGGCGGTCGAGCTGGTCGCTCATCTTCCTGAGGCTCACCATCGTCGCCGAGAGTTCCGCCGAGGGCCCCTGGTGAGGGTCGCTGTAGGTGTTCATCAGCTTCTGCATCGCGAGCAGGGTGTTGTGCAGGTCGTCGGCGGTGCGCCGGTTGAGGATCTCGGCGGCGCCCGCCATCACCTGCTTGGCCTGGGCGCCCATGTCCTCGAGCTTGGCGGAGAGACCCGGCGCCGCCTCGGTGCCGGTGAGCACCTGGCCCTCGGCCAGCATCATCGGGGAGCTGCCCGGGTTGTAATCGAGGGCCACGTCGCCCACGAGGCCGACGGCAAGGACCGATGCTTGCGCGTCGATCCGGGGCGCGATCTTCGGCGGCACGGAGAAGGTGACGCGCACCTTGCCGACGCCCTCGAGGTCGATCCGTTCGACCCGCCCCACGCCCACGCCGGAGACCCGCACCGGGCTCCCGGGCTTGAGCCCGCTCACCTCGTGGAAGTCGACCTGGATGTCGCGGGCGCGGCTCAGGTGGCCTCCACCGAAGAGGATCCCGGTGCCGATGAAGAGACCGATGGCGACGATGACCAGCGATCCCACGGTGACTTCACGCCTGTAGTGCAGATCCATTGGGGCCCGCTATGCCGCGAAAGTGGAAGTGTCGAGGTCGCGCTCGAGGAACGCCTTGACCTTCGGGTGCTCCGAGGCCAGGAATTCCTGCGGCGTCCCCTGGAGCACGATCTTCCCGTCGGTGAGGAGCGCGAGCCGGTCGGCGACGCGGAAGGCGCCGCGCACGTCGTGCGTCACCATCACGCTCGTGACGCCGAGCTCGTCCCCCAGGCGCCCGATCAGCGCATCGATGATGTCGGCGTTGACCGGGTCGAGGCCGGAGGTCGGCTCGTCGTAGAGGAGGTACTTGGACTCCCCTGCGATGGCCCGCGCGATGCCGACCCGCTTGCGCATCCCGCCGGAGAGCTGTGCCGGGAACTTCTCCGCGGTGTCGGGGGTGAGGTTCACCAGCTGCAGGCACTTGGCCACCCGCTCCCGGCAGTACGCCAGGTCCCGGTACTTCGCGTCCTCGGTGATGCCGAGCCGCACGTTCTCGAAGACGTTCATCGAGTCAAAGAGCGCGCCGTTCTGAAAGACGTAGCCGATCCGGGAACGCAGTTCGGCGAGCGCCTTGCCCCGCAGGGTGCCGACGTCCTTGCCATCCACCATGATGCGCCCCGCGTCGGGATGGATGAGGCCGTTGATGTGCTTGAGGAGCACACTCTTCCCGGTGCCCGAGGGCCCCAGGAGCGCCACCGTCTCGCCATCCCGCACGTCGAAGTCGACCCCATCGAGGATGACCTGCTCGCCGAAGCGCTTGGACACGCCGGTCAGCTGGATCACGGGTTGAGCAGCACCTTGGCGAGCACGGCGTCGAGGAGCAGGATGATGACCGAAGTGCTCACGACCGCCGCCGTCGTCGACTTGCCGACCCCTTCGGCGCCCTGCTGGGTGTTGAAGCCGACGTAGCACGGGATGATCGTGATCGCGGCGGCGAAGAACACCGACTTGATGAGGGCATACCAGGCATCGAACGGACGCCAGTAGAGCGCGGCGCCGTACATGAAGTCGTCGTTGGTGAGCTGGGGGAGCGCCGCGAGCGCGCCGCGCCACCCGGCCAGGATCCCCACCACCCACGACACCACCGTGAGCGCGGGGATCATGATCATCCCCGCCACCACCCGCGGGATGATGAGGTGGGACACCGGCGAGCGCCCCAGGCTCTCCAGCGCGTCGATCTGCTCGGTGACGCGCATCGTGCCGAGCTCGGCGGCGTAGCGCGCCCCGATCCGGCCGGCCAGGATGAGGCCCGTCATCACCGGTCCCAGCTCGAGCACGATGGACGACACGACGAGCGTGCCCACCACGTAGATCGGCAGGCTCGACTTGAACTGGTACCCGGTCTGGAACGCCGTCACGGCACCCGCGAACGACGACACCAGGAGCACGATGAAGAGGCTCCCGACGCCGATGTTCCAGGCCTCGGTCATGGCGCGCGGGAGCCAGATCCGCCATTCCCTGAGGCCCTTGAAGATCTCGGCCAGGAGCAGGCTCAGCCGGCCGGTGTGGGCGGCGGAGGTCAGGGCGGCGCGTCCGATCCAGCGGCGGATGTCCAGGGTGGCGGCGGCCATCGGGCCTCGATCTGGGGGATCCGACCCCGGCTTCCAACCCCCGCCGGCGGTCGCGTAAGCCATTAGTTTGTCAGCACATGACGGCTAAGTCCACCCCCGCGCGTTTGACATGGGTGGTTGCGCCCGGGGTGGTGGCGACTGACGGGCTCGTTCTCTCTCGAAACCTTCCCGAGCGCAGCGAGGGACCTGGTCCTCGGACGGGGTGACCGGGGAGAGGTCCCGGTGCAGGTGGGGGAGGTGCC
>DATIEF010000279.1:0-5787 GCA_035455865.1 Gemmatimonadales bacterium
CAGCGGCATCCCCGCCACGTACTCGGGGCGCCGGTCGGTCAGGTCCCGGACGTCGAACCGGGCCAGGAGATCGTGCCAGAGCCGCCGCTCGACGCCGGCGTCGAGGAGGCCGATGGCCGGAAGGTTCCAGTCGCCGTTGTCGTACTGCGGCCGCCGGCCGAGCCGCCGCCACTCCACATCCATCCGCCAGGGCCCCGCGTGCCAGGCGGCGGAGGCGTGTTCGGTGTCGCGGGGGCGATAGGCCACCGGGTAATGTGGCGCAGCGGCGAAATTGATGAAACTGAGCGCCGCTCCCGCCGTCACGCTCCAGGCCCGACCCGGCCGGAGTTCGAGCTCCAGCTCCCCGCCCCGGCGCACGACGTCGACGTTCTGGGGGCTCCAGACGAAGTTGGGCCCCGCCGACCACACGACGAGGTCGCGGACCTGGCCGGTGTATCCCCGGAGCGAAAGCGTGCCGGGGATCCCGACGAGCCGGCCTCCCTGGCGAACGTCCGCCGTGAGCTCGAACGTGACCCGTTCAGGTCGCAACCCGGGGTTGAGCGCGACGCCGACCCCTTCCCGGAAGAGCAGGTCGAAGGGCACCGGCGGCGTGACGCCGTTGCCGACGCCGAACGACAACGTCGTCCGTCCGCGCCGCCACTCCGCATCGAGCCGCCCGGTGACGGCCGCGCTGCGCCACCCCGACCATCCGTCCACCCGGACGATCGGCGACAGGCTCCAGGCACCGGAACCGAGGTCCGCGCCGACGTGCGCCCCGGCGCGCCCGAATTCGGCACCGGACTGGACGCCATTCCCGGTGAACCGGTCATATCGGCCGTCGATGCCGAAGGCGACGTCTCCCGACCAATCGCCGAGCCGCGCCGCCCGATGGAGTCCCAGCGCGCCGCTGCCGCCGAGGCTCGTGGTGGTGTCGTCATAACCGGTCCCGCGGGGCGGCGCCGCCGGGTCCCAGGACCGGGCGCTGACGGCATCGCCGGTCAGGGACCAGGACACGCGGCCATCGTGACGGAGCGAGGCGACCACCGAGCGATCGGTGGCGCGCCCGGTCGTGGACGGGTTGGTGACGTTGCCGGGAAGCCCGCGATCGGCCCCCGAGAGCCGGAGCGTCGCGTCCACCGATCCGCGGGCCCGCAGGAGCGCGTCCCACGCCTGCCCGCCGGCGTTCGACCGGAGCGTCGGCGCCCCCGACCGGTCGGACGACGGGTAGTCGTCGGCCAGGCGCTGCACCCCGGCCGAAACATCGATGCCGAGCACCGGAGCGCCCATCCGCGCACTCCAGGCGCCGAAGCTCCCGCCGGCGGTCGTGGCCGAGGGTGCCGTGCGCGGCCGGGTGGAGATCTCGATCACGCCGGCGATGGCCCTGCCACCGGATCGCGCGGTCTCCGCTCCCGGCAGGAGCACCACCCGCCCCACTTCGGCAACGGGGATCCGGGCCAGGTCGGCCCGTCCGGTGAGCGGATCGTTGAGCGTGATGCCGTCGAGCAACACGAGCACTTCCTCCGGTGCGCTCCCCCGGAGCTGGGGCACCGCGGTGGCCCCGTCGGTCCGCCGGACGGAGATCCCGGCCCACCCGTCGAGCGCGGCGCCGAGGTCGGTCCCGCGTGCGGCAAGCTCGGCACCGCTCAGCACGGAAGCCCCGGCCGGAACTCCACCGATGGTGAGCGGCGCCACTTCGACCGCGGCCCCCCGCAGCTGCACGACGATCCGGCGTTCGAGGCCGGGCGTGATCTCGACGGCGGAGGTATCCGGCCGGAAGCCGATCCGCCGCACCACCACCAGGTGGCGCCCCGCCGGCACGGCCGCCAGGCGGAACGCGCCGCGGTCATCGGAACGGGTCAGGAGGTCGGCCACCTGGATCTCGGCGTCGTCGACCGGCGCACCCCCGGTGGCCGCGACCACCTCCCCCGCGAGCGAGGCGGGTTGCTGGGCGGCCGCGGGCCACGCCAGCACACCGGTCAGCGCCGCCGATACGAGGAGCGCGCGGCGCCTCACGCTCTGCCCCCGCTGCGCCGAAGGGGGAGGACCTGCGGCCGCCCATCCGGCGCGATCGCCACGCTGACCGGCCATTCGAACACCGTGGCCAGCACCTCCGGCCGGAGGACGTCCACCGCGGAGCCCTGGGCGGCCACCCGCCCTTCGCTCAGCAGCAGGATCGACGAGGCGAAGCGCGCGGCGACGTTCAGGTGGTGGCTCACCACCAGCGCACCGATGCCGCCCGCCACCAGGCCGCCGATCAGTTCGAACAACTCCATCTCGTGGCGGAGGTCGAGCGCAGCACTCGGCTCGTCGAGCACCAGCAGCGCCGGTTCCTGCGCCAGTGCCCGGGCCATCCGCACCCGCTGCCATTCCCCGCCGGAGAGCGTGTCGACCTGGCGGTCGCGGAGCGTCCAGGCGTCGCATCGCTCGAGCGCCTGCTGCACTGCCGCCCGGTCCTCGGCGCGGGGCGCCTCCAGCGCACCGATCCGCGCATAGCGTCCCATCATCACCGCTTCGGCCACGCGGATCGGGAACGGCGTCTCCTCCCGCTGGAGCACCACGCCGACCGCCCGGGCAAGGGACCGCCGGTCCCACTCGCCGATCGGCACGCCGTCGAGCCGGACCTCGCCGCTCGTGGGACGCAGCGCCCCCAGGAGCGCACGCGTGAGCGAGGTCTTCCCGCTGCCGTTGGGGCCGACCACCGCCACGAGCTCCCCCGGCGTCACGCGACAATCCACGCCGTCGAGCGCGGGGCGCGCTGAGCGGGGATAGCGCACCGACACGCCGCGTGCCTCGAGGATCACGCCAGGCTCCGCCGCAGGAGGAGGGCAAAGAGCGGGACGCCGACGAGTGCCGTCACCACGCCCACCGGAAGCTCGAGCGGCGCCAGCGCCGAGCGGGCGATGACATCGGCCAGCACGAGCATCGTGCCGCCGAGAAGGAAGGCCGCGGGGAGGAGGCCCCGATGCAGCGGACCACGGCCGAGCCGCACGATGTGGGGCACCACCAGTCCCACGAACCCGATCATCCCCGAGACCGCGACCGCGGCGGCCGTGAGGAGCGCCGTGGCCGCCACCACCCGGCGCTTGACCCGCTCGACGTCGGAGCCGAGGTGGCCGGCGGCCTCCTCACCGAGGGACAGGAGGTCGAGGTCGCGGGCGCTCCACCCGAGGACCAGGAGCGGGACGGCGCAGTAGCCCGCGAAGACCGCCACCGCCCGCCACGAGGCGCGACCGAGCCCGCCCAGGAGCCAGAGGAACGCATCCCGGAGCTGCTCGGCCGGGGAGAGCACGATGATCGCGGTCATGATGGCACCGGCGAAGCCGCTCACCACGACCCCTGCCAGGAGGAGGGCACGGGTGTCGACCCGGCCGCCGGCGGCGAGCCCGAGCCGGTAGACCAGCGCCACGGCCGCCACCGTGCCGATGAAGGCCGCGAGCGGCACACCCCACGCGCCGGTGGCGCCGAGCGCGATGGCGAGGACGGCCCCAAGACCGGCCCCGCCCGAAAGCCCAAGGAGGTACGGGTCGGCGAGCGGATTGCGGACCAGGGCCTGCAATGACGCCCCGGACACCGCGAGCGATCCGCCGATCAGGAACCCCAGCACCACGCGCGGGGCGCGGAGCTCCCGCACGATCGGCGCGCCCGCCGCCCCGGCGTCGGTGAGCGCGCGCCACACCTCCGCCGGCGAGAGCCGCACGGCGCCGAAGGCAAGTCCGGCGACCGCCGCCATCCCGGCGACGAGGAGGAGCGGCAGCCAGCGGCGCATCACCGCGCCCGCTCCCACTGTGCGAACGCGCGGCGCAGCTCGGCCACCGCTTCCGGACTCCGCGGGGAGGGCTGCGAGAACTGCGAGCCGTGCATCACGATGAACCGGCCCAGGCGGACCGCGCGCACCGTGCGCCACTCGGGGCGCGCCGCGAGCCTGGCAGTGTCGGCGCCGAGGGTCAGGACGACGTCGGGATCGCGGGCCACGATCGCTTCCAGGCTCACCGGACCCGAGGCGGCGCCAAGGTCGTGGAAGACGTTCCGACCGCCGGCCCGCCGGACCAGTTCATCGAGGAAGCTGCCGGCGCCGATCGTGAGCGGTGGATCGTCCCACGCGAGGAGCAGGACCGACGGATGCCCCGTCGTATCGGTCGACGTATCTACCGAGGCGGAGTCGAGTTCCCGCGCAAAGCGCGCTGCCACGGAGTCGGCGCCGGCCAGGTGCCCCGTGGCCGCGCCCAGGAGCCGTGCCACCCGCGGCACGTCCGAAAGCCGGTCGGTCCGGAGCACCAGCGCCGGCACACCGAGGGAACGGAGTCGGGCCACCGCAGTTGAGGTCCCTGCGCCGCGATAGAGCACGACGAGGTCGGGACGCCGCGCGAGGACCGCTTCGAGGTCGGGGTCGAGGCCATCCCCGACGCTCGGCACCGCGAGGGCGGCCGGTGGCCAGTCGTCGAAGCGGGTGCGCCCCACCACCTGGGGGCCGGCGCTGATGGCGAAGAGGAGTTCGGTGGTGGCGGGGATGAGCGACACCACCCGTTCGGCGGGCCGGGCGAGCCGGACCGAGTCCCCGGCGTCGTCGACCAGCACGATCGCGCCCGACGTTCCGGGACGCGCGCAGGCCGCGAGCGCGATGAGCGAGGGAAGGAAGAGGTGGCGCAGCTGCCGCAAGCGAGACCGCCCATTCCCGGGGTTCGGAAATGGGCGGACGGCGGCACCGAAAGGTGCAGAGGTCGCCACCCATCCCTCCCCCGAGGGTCTGGTAGTGGCGCGAGCGAGGAGGTCTCCTGGCTCCGGGCGTTCCGCTCGCCTTCCCACCGGCGGAGGGCCGGCAGTGGCTGGATGAGCGGCATTCGAGTGCCCGTCACAGTGGCGGGGCCGCGCCGGTCTTGCACCGGCTTCCGAGCGCCCCGCTCGCGTACGACTTGGATTGTGTACTGCCGGACAACTTAGGACGTCGCGCCGCCCCGGACAAGAGCAGCGTCGAGCGCGCGGACGAGCCGCGCCCGCTCGGCCAGGTAGGCCTGCCATTCGGCGGGCGGGGTCTCCTGCTCACGGCCAGCGAACTTGAGATCGAGCCGGGCCACCTGCTCCACCAGTTCGGCGCTCCCGATGGGTCGCGGCGCGACCTTCGGCGCGCGACCCTTCAGCGCCCGCGCGCCGACGACCGCGAGCGCCAGCGCCATCAGCGCGAGCAGTGTCGGCAGGAGCCAGCCCGGGAGCGCGCCGCCACCGCCGAGCCGCACCGAGACCATCGTGCCCGCCGGCACCGGGCCGCTCCAGTGGAGGAACGACCGTCCGCTCAGCTGTTCGGCCGCCGCGGGCGCCAGGCCCTTCCCCTCGACCGCGGCGCCCCCTTCCTCCACCAGCACATTGAACGACGGGACCGAGTCCTCGATCGGCAGGCCGATGACGCCGGAGGATGCCGGCACCGAATAGCGCACCACCATCTGCGCCTCGCCGAGGGAGATCGGCGCGAAAATGAGGATGCTGTCGTTGCGGAACCGGATGGCGTCGGGGGAGAAGTCGCCGTCGCCGGGAGCGGGATCGAGCACGCCGCGGGGGATCCGGACGCCCCACGCCGCGTGCACGGTATCCGGCGCCACGCGGGTGGCGGGGCCCGGGTTCTGGAGCACCAGCAGGTCGGTGACGTGCCGGGTGCCGTCGGCGTCGGGCTTCTCGATGACCAGGTGCCGGGCCACGAGGAGAAGGACGGCGGCGTCGAGCTTCGGGTCGGTGCCGAGCGGCGCGGAGAAGTACGCCACGCCGGCGTACCGGGCGCTCACCAGGTAGGTGCCCAGGGAGTCGCGACGCGGCAGGAAG
>DATIEF010000280.1:0-2347 GCA_035455865.1 Gemmatimonadales bacterium
GGGCATGGCACGCGGCGATCGCCGCCTGCAGCGCATATGGCCCGAGCGCGCCGCCGAGCTGCTCGGCACGGGCGAGTGCCGCCAAGCCGCGGTTCACCAGCACCCAGTCCCAGCGGGCGCGATCTTGGTCCAGGAGGCGGATCGCCTCGCGCCCAGGCCCGACGCGCGCCCGTGCCCGGGACGCCTGGATCTCCATCAATGCCACGAGCCCGTGGACCTCCGGCTCCGTCGGCGCCAGCTCCGCCAGGATGCGCCCCACCCGGAGCGCCTCCTCGCAGAGGTCGGCACGGACCCAGTCCTCGCCGGCAGTGGCGGAATACCCCTCATTGAACACGAGGTAGATCACCTCCAGCACCGACGCGAGGCGGGCGCCGAGCTCGCCCGGGGGCGGGAGCTCGAACGGGACGCGCGCCTCGGCCAGCGTCCGCTTGGCCCGGACGATCCGCTGCGCCAGGGTCGCCTCGGGGACCAGGAAGGCGCGCGCGATCTCCGGCGTCGTGAGTCCGGCCACGAGCCTGAGCGTCAGCGCCACCCGCGCCTCCCGGGAGAGCACCGGGTGGCAGGTCAGGAAGAAGAGGCGGAGGAGGTCATCGCCCAGGGGGTCATCGAGGGAGTCGTCGAGGCGGTCGAGCTCGCGTTCGCGCGCGGCGTCGAGGTCGCGGCCGATCTCCGCGTGCTTCGGCGCGATCCGCTCCTCCCGCCGCCACAGGTCGATGCCCCGCCGCCTGGCCACCGACATCAGCCACGCCCCCGGATTGTCGGGGACACCGTCCCGGGGCCACTGCTCGAGCGCCGCCAGCAGCGCCTCCTGCGCCAGCTCCTCGGCGAGCCCCACGTCCCGCGCAAAGCGAGTCAGCCCGGCGATCAACCGGGCTGACTCGATCCGCCACACCGCCTCGATGGCGCGGTGCGCGTCCTCGGTCACGGGACCACGAAGTCGAGCTGCCGGACCTCGCCCTCACCCTCCCACTCGGGCCAGTGCTGGCTGTGGAGCTGCATGAACCTGGTACAGATGCGGATCGCGTCCGCCTTCGACTTCGCCTCGATGATCGCGTAGCCGCCGATCACCTCCTTCGCCTCGGCGAAGGGGCCATCGGTCACCGAGAGCTTCCCCTTGGCGATCCGGAGCAGGACCGCGTCCGGATAGCGGGAGAGGCCGCCGGTCTGCACCAGGGAGCCATCGGCCAGCGATTCGGCGATGAACTTCCCCATCGCCTCCTCGAGCGCCGGGGGCGGGGCACCCTGGTCCTCGCGACCGCGCACGAAGGTGAGGTAGCGCATCGTCACTTGCCTCCCGCGGCGCGCCGCACGTCCTCGGGGAACTCCTCGAGCTCCTGGACCTGGCGCACCTCGATGATGTCGCCGTCGAGCATCGGCGCGCGGCGGGCCCACTCGAGCGCCTCCTCCCGCGACTTGACCTGGATCATCCAGAACCCGCCCACCATCTCCTTTGCCTCGGCGAAGGGGCCGTCGGTCACCGTCGCCTTCCCGCCGCCGAAGCGGACCCGCGCCGCCCTGGCAGGAGGGTGAAGGCCGTCGAGGCTCAGCAGGACCCCCGCCTTCTGCAGCGACTCGTTGAACTTCGTCATCTTCGCCACGAGGTCGGCGGGCGGGACGAAGTTCGCGTCCGCCGTCTCGTACGCCTTGGGGATCACCAGCATCAGGAATCGCATCATGTGTCTCCTTGTCAGTTCGGGAGCCGGACGGTCCGGCTCCATCGCCCCCGCGCCACCGCCGCCGCGAGGGATCCCACTGCGAAGGGGAAGATCGCGGGGAGGACGCCCAGCGAAGCGATCGTGGCGGTGACTGCTCCGACCATGATCCCGACCAGGCCCGTGGCGGCGAGCGGGGTCAACCCCCTTTTGATACCCAGGAGCCCGGGGAGTATCAAGCCGAGTGCGCCCGCGACCTCGCAGATCCCGACGAATCGGAGGAACAGGGCGGGGAAAGGGCTCAACTTTGCTAGGGCGGCGAGCGGGGTCACGAGCTTGAACCCGCCGGCATAGAGGAACAGCGCGGCGAGGAGGCTCTGGACGATCCAGAGGGTCGCGTTCGCGCGGCGGGTGGTGGTGGACATCTGCCATCTCCTGGTCCGGGTCGGAGCCGGCCCGTTCCGGGCTCCACTGCTACGTCGAACGGGGCAGGGTGATTTCGACATGGCATATAAGCCATTGTGTTACAAAGCGTTAAGGCACAACGTGGATCAGTCTGGCCGTACCAGACTCACCGCCCACTACCACGCCCGCTTCTCCGCCCGCTCTCTCGCCCGCTCGCTCGCCCGCTCTTCCGCCCGCCCACCGTTGACACGCCCCCCGTGCGGCCCGACCTTTTCGATTCGTCTTGCACG
>DATIEF010000281.1:0-2733 GCA_035455865.1 Gemmatimonadales bacterium
CCTCGCGAAGCGCCGCCCCCTTTCCCCGGTTGACCGGCTGGTGCACGGCGATGTCGATCAGGCCGGCGGCGCACAGCCGGTCGATCAGCTCGCCGCTCCCGTCGTCCGAACGATCGTTGACCGCGACGATCTCCATCGGCAGGGGGACCTCGTGCAGCGTGTGGACGACGGTCTCGAGGGTCCGGATCTCGTTGTATACCGGGATGATGACCGATATGCGCGGCAGCTCAGGCATCGGCGGTGCCGATGGCGACGAGTGACTGGCCGAACGGCAGCGGGAGGTAACGCTCGAAACGGAGCACCGGGACCAGCCGATCGAACGCCCGCAGCTGCCCGACCGGGATCCGGTCCACCTTGCGGACCCGCCCGTTCCACCACCATCCGAAGACGCCGATCCGGTTGTACCAGAACATCGCTCGCAGCCGCAGCCCGGCCTTCGCGAACGATGCCCCCAGGGTCCGGCGTGAATAACGGCGATAGTGGCCCAACGCCGTGTCGAGCGTCCCGAAGAGGGCGGGAAGCGCCGGGACCAGGATCACCACCCGTCCCCCGGGCACCACCAGGTCCCGCATCGTCCGGAGCGTCCCGACGTCATCGGCGATGTGCTCGACGACGTTGAGCGCAACGATGGTGTCGAGACCGAGCCCGCCCAGGCGTCCGGCCGCAGCAGGATCGGGGAGCATCAGCGCGTCCACCCGCACCTTCGGATGTCCGGCGAACCGCTCACGAAGCCGCTCGCGGTACCATTCGTCCACGTCGGTCAGCACGACGAGATCCGGGTCGGCCGCGACGATGTGCTCCGACATGTTGCCGATGCCCGATCCGACCTCGAGGATCCGCCGTCCCAGCCAGGGAGCGATCACGTCGTATTGCCACCGGTTGTACCGCGGCGCCGCCGACATGATCTCCAGCGTCTCGGCGCCGGCCGGATCCGCCGGACGGAGGTCGAACCCCGTCACAGCGCCCCCTCCATGGCACCCTGCCCTTCATACCGGCTCAGCTTCCGGTACAGCGTCGACGGGTCGATGCCGAGCACTTCGGCGGCGCGGGTCTTGTTGCCGCCCTCGGACTGGAGGACCCACATGATGTAGGCGCGCTCGATCGTCTCGAGGGTCGGGTTGGCGTGGGCCCGCTCGCTGAGGAGGGTCTCGCGGCGGCGGCGGGTGATGCGCTCCGGCAGCGCGCCCAGGTCGATCGCGTCGCCCTTGGCGACGACCAGCGCGTGCTCGATGGCGTTCTCGAGCTCCCGCACGTTGCCGGGCCAGTCGTAGACCATCACCGCGTCGATGGCATCGGGGGCCAGGGCCTTCGCGTCGATGCCGCGGTCGGCGGCGATCCGCTGGAGGAAGAACTCGACCAGCGCCATCAGGTCCTCCTGCCGCTCGCGGAGCGGCGGGAGGCTAAGCGCGAAGACATTGAGCCGGTAGAAGAGGTCCGACCGGAAGGCGCCGCGGCGGACCTCGTCCTCGAGGTCGCGGTTGGTGGCGGCGATGATGCGCACGTCCAGCGGGACGGGCTCGGTGCCGCCGACCGGGATGGCCTCGCGTTCCTGGAGCACGCGCAGGAGCTTGACCTGCAGCGAGGCGGGCATCTCGCCCACCTCGTCGAGGAAGAAGCTCCCGCCCCGGGCCGCGGCGAAGAGCCCCTGCTTGTCGCGCACGGCGCCGGTGAAGGAGCCCTTCACGTGGCCGAAGAGCTCGCTCTCGAGGAGGTTCTCCGGGAGCGCGCCGCAGTTGATCGAGAGGAACGGCCCCTCCCGCCGGGGGGAGAGGTTCTGGACGTAGCGGGCCAGGACCTCCTTGCCGGTGCCGCTCTCGCCCTGGATGAGCACGGTGGCCTCGGTCGGCGCCACCATCTCGGTCAGCTTGAGCACCTCGACGAACCGCCGGGCCTTGCCAAGGGGGCGGGCCGGGGCGGTCCGTTCGCGGCGGCGGATGTCCTGCTTGAGCTGCTTGTTCTCCGCGCGGACGGCGCGGTAGTCCACCGCCCGCCGCAGGAGGGCCAGGAGCTCGTCGTTCGCAAAGGGCTTCTGGAGGTAGTAGAAGGCACCCTGGTTGATGGCGGCCATCGCGGTCTGGAGCGAGGCCTGGGCGGTCATCAGGATGACCGGCGTCATCGGGTCCTGCTCCCGCGCCGAGTTCAGGATGTCGAGGCCCGACACCTGGGGCATCCGCACGTCGGAGAGGATGATGTCGTGCGCGCCGGAGCGGATCTGCTCCAGCCCCGCCTTGCCTCCCTGCGCCGTGGTGACCTCGAATCCTTCGTTCCGGAGCAGGATTCGAAGGGTGTCGAGGATTCCGGACTCGTCGTCCACCACCAGGACCGAGGGCTTCTGGCTCATGCAGCGTCCTCCGCGATCATCTTGGCCGGCAGAAAGATAGTGACTGTGGTGCCGGCACCGGGGGTGGAGTCCACCAGAACCAGACCGTGATGGGCCTGCACTGCGCGCTGCACGATGGCCAGGCCCAGCCCGCTCCCGCCCGACCGGCCCGACACGAAGGGCTCGAACAGGCGCTCGCGGATGTCCTCCGGGATCCCGGGCCCGCTGTCGCGGACCTGGAGCCGCACGGCATGCTCCATGTTGGTGCCGTGGGGGATCTCCGTCGCGGTCACCGCGGCGACGCTCACCGTGACCCGCGCGGGACCGGTCGCCACCTGCACCGCGTTGAGCACCAGGTTGGCGACCACCCGGTGCAGCAGGTCCTCGTCGCCATCCACCATGGTGCGGCCCCC
>DATIEF010000282.1:0-2043 GCA_035455865.1 Gemmatimonadales bacterium
CTGATCTTCCTCGACGAGATCGGCGAGCTCGCCATCGAGCTGCAGCCCAAGCTCCTCAAGGTGCTGGAGACCAAGACCTTCCGACGGCTGGGCGGCACCCGCGAGATCACCGTCGACGTGCGGCTGATCGCCGCCACCAACCGCGACCTCCCAGCCGACGTGGCCGCCGGGCGCTTCCGCGAGGACCTGTTCTACCGCCTCAACGTGATGCCGCTCGAGCTCCCGCCCCTCCGCACCCGCTCGCGCGAGGACCGGCTGGCCCTCATCACCCGGCTCTTCCAGGACCTCCGCAGCCACGTGCCCGGCGCGCCGAGTCTCATTGCCCCCGACGCGCTCGAACGGCTGCTGGCCCACCCGTGGCCCGGCAACGTGCGCGAGATGCGCAACGTCCTCGAACGCGCGCTGATCCTCGGCCGGGGCCAGGTGGCCGTGGCCGCGGAGCACCTGCCGGCCGACTTCAAGAGCCGGAGCGGCTCCGCCGGCGACCGCCGCCACGCGCCCCTGAGCCTCGACGACCTGGAGCGCCAGCACATCGAGCGCACCCTCCGGCACCACGCCGGCAACCGGACCCGCGCCGCCGAGGAGCTCGGCATCTCCCGCGCGACGCTCATCAACAAGATCAAGCGGTACACGATCACCATCTGACGGTGGAGGCCCCGTGCCCGAGATCAAGGAACACGACGCGATGCGCTGCCGCGCCTGCGGCAACGAGGAGCGGGCGTCGGAGGGATACCCCTGCGTCGACTGCGGGACGTTCGTCTGCCTGATCTGCCATTTCAAGGGCATCGAACGCTGCGCCGAGTGCGAGAAGAAGGCGAAGGAAGGCGCCGGCAAGTAGCCGGCCCGCTCATCCTCCGGTCCGCCCAGGGGTCCCATGCCAGCCATCGTCGCCACCGCACCCGTCGCACCGATCCTCAAGGATCCGAGCATCCGCTCCGAACAGGTCACCCAACTCGTCCTCGGCCGCACCGGCCGCCTGGTCGAGGACCGGGGGGAGTGGCACCGGATCCACGTCGACCTGGACGGCTACGAGGGGTGGTGCCACGCCGGGTACAGCCGCGTCCTCGACGACGAGGCCGCTGCGCTCTGGATCAGCTCCGCCGACGGCTGGAGCGAGGGCGCCACCATCGAGCAGGGAGACCGGATGGTCCGCGTCCCCCTCGGCGGCCGGGTGCGGATCGGCCGGCACGGCGCCGAGCTTCCTGACGGGACCATCGGCCGGATCCTCGGCGGCCGGATCGTGCCGGCGGCCACCATCGCCACCGAGGCGCGGAGCACCCCGGTCGACAAGTGGCTGGTCAAGTTCTACGGTGGCGCGCCATACCAGTGGGGCGGGCTCACCCCCTGGGGCACCGACTGCTCCGGACTCGTGCAGGTCGCCTTCGCCGCGCGCGGCATCGCACTCCCCCGCGACTCCTTCCTCCAGGCCGAGGCCGGCACCGAGGTCGAGCTCGCCTCGGCCCATCGCGGTGATCTGCTCTTCTTCTCGGAGAACGGACGCTCGGTGACCCACGTGGCGGTGCTCGGCCCCGACGACCGTCTGGTCCATTCGAGCCTCTCCGCCGGCGGATTCATCGTCGAGCCGTGGGCGGCGGGCACTCGCGCCGCGTTCCTCCGCGACCTCTTCGTCACCGCCCGACGGCCACCGGCCCCCGAGGGCGCCGCCCGGTGAACCACACCCTCGTCCTCTTCGACATCGACGGAACGCTCCTCCTGACCGCCGGCGCCGGCCGCCGGGCCATCCTCCGCGCCGTCGGTGAGGAGGTCCAGGCCGGGGCCGCCATCGAGCAGGTGCGGTTCGATGGGAAGACCGACCCCCAGATCGTGATGGAACTCCTCGCGGCCGCCGGACATCCCGAGCCCCGGGAGCCACGGCTGGTGGCGCGGCTCACCGAACGCTATGTCGCGCTGCTGGCGGAGGAGCTCGAGTCGCCGGCCGGCGCCACGACGGTGCTGCCCGGCATCGTGGAACTGCTCGACCGCCTGGAGGAGGAGCGCGGCGTGGTGCTCGGGCTCCTGACCGGCAACGTGGTCCCGGGCGCG
>DATIEF010000283.1:0-3699 GCA_035455865.1 Gemmatimonadales bacterium
CGGCCGGGGTGCGCTTGACCACTTTGAGGCTCTTGAGGTCGAAGACGACCACGGAGCTGTCCCGTCCCAACGTGGCGAACCCGAGCCCCGAGGCGTAGGAGAACGCCACCCCGTGCGCACCCACGATCCCCGGGACTTCCCCCAGCGCCTTGCCCGACGCCGGATCGACGACGATCGCCCGGTCACCCCGGGTGATGAAGAGCCGGTTCCCGACGGTGTCGAGCGCGAGGTAGTCCCACCCGCCCTCGCCGCCCAGGGTGTAGGTGTGGGTCACGCGGTACGATTGCGCGGTGAGCGGCGCCGCGGCGAGCGCGAACACAGCGGCGATTCCGATGATGCGGGCGATGGTGCGCATGACGGCGGCCCTTCCCTGTGGATGGCGTCCGGTGGCGGGCGGGGACAGGCCGGCAATGTCACGCCACCGGATGACAGCGGGATGACAGCGCGGCGCGATCGGACGGCGAAGGTTAACGTTGATGCCGGGACCGGCCGAGGAGTGGCATTGCGCGTGCTCATCGTGGAAGACGATCCGGACGTGGCGGACCTCCTGGCGCGCACCGTCCGGGAGGCCACCTGGGCGCCGGACGTGGCGCCGACGGGCGCCCAGGCGCTGGCCCTCCTGCCCGTCAACGAGTACGACCTCGTGGTCCTCGACGCCGGGCTCCCCGACATCGACGGGTTCGAGGTCTGCCGCCGCTGGCGCAAGTCCGGCGGCAGGACGCCGATCCTGATCCTCACCGCCCGTGCCGCCGTGGCCGACCGGGTGCGGGGGCTCGACGCCGGCGCCGACGACTACTTGGCCAAGCCCTTTGCCGTCGAGGAGCTCCTGGCCCGGCTCCGCGCGCTGGCGCGCCGCCCCGGCACGGCGCTCGACGTGACCCTCCGTTTTGCCGACCTGGAGCTCGACACCCAGTCCCTCACCGCCCGCCGGGCGGGCCGCAGCGTGGCGCTATCGCACCGGGAGCTGGCGCTCCTGGAGTACCTGCTGCGAAACCCGAACCGCGTCGTCAGCCGTGCCCAGATCCTGGCGCACGTCTGGGACGACAACTTCGACCCGGTCGGGAACGTGGTGGACGTGCTGGTAGGGCGCCTCCGCCGGAAGATCGGCCCGGCCGATTCCCCCCCGCTCATCCACACGGTGCGCGGCCGGGGCTACATCCTGGCCGAACGGGAGCCCGCCGATGGCGCTTAGTCGGGTCCGGCTCCGGCTCACGGCCGGCTTTGCGATCGCGTTCCTGGCGGGGCTCGTCGCGCTCAACACCGCCCTCTTCGCCTACCTGCGGCGCCAGGCGAGCCGGCGCATCTCGTCACACCTCGAACTCTCGACGGAGCAGCTCCTCCGGTCGATCCACCAGGAGCAGCTCACCGATCCCGCGGACCACGACTTCGCCGCGGCCGCCCGCGAGGTCCTCGGCGAATGGCCCGACCCCACGGTGGCGTTCCGGGTGTTCGACGCCCACGGCGGTGAGATCGGCACCCACGGCGACTCCGCCCTCCTCCGTGTCGTCCCGGCGGCCGCGGCCATCACGCTGGGCCGGCCGCGCACGATCCACGACGCACTGGCCCGATATTTCGCCGAACGCGACCCCGCGGCCGACGGCGTCACCGCGGTGGCCGTGACGTCGATCGCCGGGCTCAAGGCGGAGAACGACGCCCTCCTCGAGTGGATGGTGCTGAGCGCGCCGCTGGTGCTGCTCCTGTCGCTCACCGGCGGATATTTCCTGTCCCGCTTCGCGCTGACGCCGGTGGGCACGCTCGCGCGGGCGGTGTCCCAGCTGCCCCCGGACGACCTCGAGCGCCGGCTCCCGGTCGCGGCGCCCCCGGATGAGATCGACGCGCTGGCCGCGCAGTTCAACGACCTCCTCGCCCGCCTCCACCAGGTCCACAGCGAGAATCGCCGGTTCCTGGAGGCCGCGGCCCACCAGATCCGGACGCCGCTGACGCTGGTCCTGGGTGAAAGCCAGCTCGCGCTCGACCCGGCCCGCCAGGCGGACGAACGCCTGGCCACGCTCCGCCGCATCCAGCTCGCGGCCCAGCAGATGCGCCACCGGGTGAGCGACCTCTTCCTCCTGGCCCGCGCCCAGGCGGGTGAGCGCCCCCAGCTCGCGGCCGGCGTCGACCTCGATGGCCTCGTGTTCGAGGGCGCCGACCTCTTCCGGGCCCGGGCCCAGGCGCTCGGGCGCGCGCTCGAGCTCGGCACGATGGACGCCGTGGAAGTCGCCGGCGATGCGATGCTGCTCCGGGAGGCGGTGATGGAGCTCATCGAGAACGCGTGCCGCCACAGCGTGGGTGATGGGCCGGTCCGCATCGGCGTCACCACGCGGGACGGTGCCGCGGTCATCTCCGTCGAGAACCCCGGCCCGCCCCTGCCCACCGACTGGGAGGCGCGCGCGCCCGGACCCCACGCCGGATCAGGATCGGAGCCGCGGGGGCTGGGCCTGGCACTCCTCCGCTGGATCGCGGCGGTGCACGGCGGCCGCCTTGCCGCCGCCCGCTCCGGCGACCGGAATACCATCTCCCTGGAGATCCCGCTCCAACCCCGCTGATCCCGTCACGATGCCGTCATCTGGCCCGGGTAGTATCAGGCCCCCCGCACCCGGGATGCCGATTGTTCGCGCTCGCCCTCGCCCTGGCGCTCAACAGCGCCGCCGCCCAGGACTCGGTCACGCTGACCGAGGCCTTGGCGCGCGCGCGGGCGCATCGGCCGCTGGTGACGGAGGCGGCGGCCGGCGTGGCGGAGGCGCGGGGCGCCGCGCGGACGGGGACCACGGTGCCGAATCCGGTCTTCTCCTACACGTGGACCGGCGACACTCCGCGCGAGCATGTCACGGTGACCCAGCCGCTCGACTGGCTGATGCGGCACGGCAGTGCCCGCGCGGCCGGGCGGGCCGGCGTCGCCCGGGCGGAGGCCGACTCGACAGCCACGATGGCGACGCTCGCGCGCGACGTGCGAGTCGCGTTCTACGACGCGGTCGCCGGTCGGCGCGCATTGGCGTTGACCGAGGACCAGGCCGCGCTGGCCGACTCGCTCGCGCGGGCCGCGGACGCGCGCCTCGCCGCGGGCGACATCTCCGAGCTCGAGCGTGACCAGGTGGCGCAGGAAGCGGCGCGCGCCCGCTACGCAGTGTCGCTCGCGCAGGAAGACGTCCGCGTGGCGCAGGGGTCGCTCGTCCGGGCGCTCGGCGCCTCCACGCCAGTGGAACCGGCCGGCGCGCTCGACGACGGGCTCGACGCGGCGACACCTGCCGCGACATCGGTCGACGCCCTTCCGTCGCTCCGAGCCGTGCTCGCCGATTCGGCGGCCGCGGCCGCGCGCGCCCGCGCCGCATCCATTTCCCAGCTGCCGCTGCCGGACCTGCAGGGCGGCGTCGAGTGGAATGACCCCACGAACCCCAACCAGGGCGCCACTGAGCTCCTGGGCTTCGCCATCCCGCTCCCGGTGTGGAACCACGGCGGCGGGGCCGCCGCCGAGGCGCGGGCCCAGGCGCGGCGGGACGCGGCCGCGGCCGGCGAGGCCCGGCTCGAGGCGGAGCGCGCGCTCGCGGAGCGTGCCGCGCGACTCGAGGGCGCGGCGTCGCGTGCGCGGTTCGACCGTGATTCGCTCTACCCCGCCGCCCGCCGGCACCGCGAGCGCGCGCTCGCGGCGGACCGCGCCGGCGCCACCAGCGTGCTCCCCGTTTTCGACGCGATGCGCGGGGA
>DATIEF010000284.1:0-2846 GCA_035455865.1 Gemmatimonadales bacterium
CTGCACCGCCTGGAACCCGTGCGCCTCGGTGCTCATTGTCAGCGGGTCGGCATCGGGGATCTGTACCTGCACCTGCTTCGGGCCGGGGATCATGCCGAACTTCCACCGGGCGGTGGCCATGCCGTCGGCGCCGGTGGAATCGCTGCCAGGGATGACCTCGCCGTCGCCGGCGATGAGCCGCCACGTCACGGCGACCCCGCCGCGCGGGTGCCCTTCGGCGTCCACGACCCGCACCTGCAGCAGCGTGTCGAGCTCGGTGCCGAGGCTCACCAGTGGTGGGGGCCCGTGGACCACCTCGAGGCCGGTCGGTCCAAGAGGGGTGAAGGCCTCCGCCTGGCACCCGGCGAGCAGCAGCGCCGCCGCGGCCAGGGAGAACGTCCTGGTATCCATGCTCAAGCTCTTGTGGGGTGTACGACCGATGACGAACCGGGCGTTCCGGATTGCACAGGGGCCACCCCGGTTAGATTTGCGGGGTCTTCTTCCGGATGCCTGAATGTATCGTGTGTTCCGCCGGGCCCTCCTGCCCGTGCTCCTCGTCTCCCTGACGGTCACCTCCCTCGCCTGGGCCCTCCACACGGTCCTGGTGAAGGCCACCCCCGCCATCGACGGGACGGTCAAGGCGGCCCCGACCGACCTGACGCTCTGGTTCAACGAGCGCCCCGATCTCTCCCTTTCGAACATCCGCCTCCGCGGCCCCGACAGCGTGATGGTCGAGCTCGGCGGCGTGAAGGCCGGGGCCGACTCGACCGCGCTCACGGTGCCGGTGCGTGGCACCATGAAGCCGGGGAAGTACATGGTGCTCTACCGCACCGCCGGGGATGACGGCCACGTGATGCGGGGCAGCTACTCGTTCACGTTCCAGCCCTGACCCGCCCCGCCGACACGTGATCGACCTCGCCACCCCCTCGCGCGCCCTCGGCTACGCGGGGGGGCTCGTTGTGGTCGGCAGTGTCGTCGCCCGGACCCTCATCCGGACGAGCTGGCGATCGGAAGGTGACGAGCCGGCCCGGTCGCAGGCGCTCCACCGCCTGGCGCTCGTCACCTTCGGGGCTTCCTTCCTGCTCCTTTTCGCCGCCGCGATGGCCCTGCACCAGCAGGCCCTCGATCTGGTGGACGAAGGAGAGACCCTCGGCCGCGCACAGTATCAGCTTGCGCTCGCCAGCGGTTGGGCCCTCGGGTGGAAGGCCCAGGTCGCGGCGGCGCTCCTCGCCATGGTCGCCTGGATCCCGGGACGGGGACGCCCCTTTTTCGGCTCCCGCCTCGCGCCCCTCGCGGCGCTCGCGGTGGTCGCGACCTTCCCGCTCACCGGCCACTTCCACGCCCTCAAGATCGGCGTGGTCGCCGGCGTCCTCCTCGGCGCGTTCCATCTGATCGGCGCGAGCCTCTGGCTCGGCACCCTCACCCTCATCGCCGCGGTCGGGTGGAGCGGTGACGCCGCGGGGCGCGGGTCCCGGGTCACGCGGCTCATCGCCCGCTTCTCGCCGCTGGCGCTGATCGGCGCCTCGCTGGCCGGCCTGAGCGGCGTCCTCACCGGGTGGCAGACCGTCGGTTCCCTCGGCGCCCTGACGGGGACGCCCTACGGCCGCACCCTCCTCTTCAAGCTCTCGTTCCTGGTCGGCGTCGCCGGCACCGGCGCGTTCAACTGGCGGGTCGTCAAGCCGCGGCTCGAGGGCGGGGCGGGGGAGGGATGGCTCCGCCGCTCCGCCTATGTCGAGCTCGCCCTCGGCGTCGGCCTCCTCATCGTCACGGCGATCCTCGTCGCCCTCCCCGCACCCGGACTCGATTGATGCGCCGCCTCCTCCCGCTCATGCTCGTCGCGGCCGCCTGCAAGGGCGCCCCCGCCAAGGCGCCCGACCCCTCGACCAACCCGTACAAGGGGCTCGAGCTGATGCAGGCGGTGAAGAAGCCCGACTTCACCCTCACCGACCTCGACGGCAAGCCATTCCATTTCCGGCAGGAGACCGACGGCTACCTCACCCTGCTCTTCTTCGGGTACACCAACTGCCCCGACGTCTGCCCGCTGCACATGGCGAACATCGGCGCCGTCATGCGGCAACAGCCCCCCGAGATCGCCAACCGGGTGAAGGTGGTCTTCGTGACGACCGATCCGGAGCGCGACTCCATGGCGGTGCTCAAGGCGTGGCTCGGCCGCTTCGACCCGCAGTTCATCGGGCTCACCGGCACCCACGCCGAGATCGTCGCGGCGCAGGAGGCGGCGAACCAGCTCCCCGCGACGAAGGACACCGCCGCGGCGGATCGCTTGGCGAATGGCGGCTACTCCGTCGGACACAGCGCGCTGGTGCTCGCCTACACCGCCGACGACTCCCTCCGGGTGGTCTATCCGTTCGGGATCCGGCAGGAGGACTGGGCGTACGACATCCCCCGGCTCGCGCAGGTGGGGTTCCCTCGTTGAGCGCGGCGGCGCAGGGGCGCAGGGGGGCAGCGAGTCTCCTCTTCGTGGCGGTGTGCTCCGCGTGCGCGCCCGGTCACCGGGTCGAGGTGCGGGATGCGCATGCATTCGAAGCGCTGCGCGGCGGCACCGGGGGGTTGTACGCGACCATCGTCAACCCGACCGACAGCGCCGAGCAGCTCGACAGCGTCACGTCGCCGGCGAGCCCGCGGGTCACCGCCCACGACTCGCGCGAGATGAACGGGATGGTCTCGATGGTCCCCCTGGACCACCCGGCGATCCCGGCGCACGACTCCCTGGTGTTCACGCCGGGCGCCGCGCACCTGATGCTCGAAGACCTCCCCCGCGACCTCAAGGCGGGCGACACGGTGACGGCCACCTTCTGGCTCCATCGCACCGGCCCGGTCGCCGTCGAGGCGATCGTGCGTCCCTACGG
>DATIEF010000285.1:0-3755 GCA_035455865.1 Gemmatimonadales bacterium
CCGCCCGCCACTCGCCACTCGCCACCGACCAGCTTGACCGGGCCTCCCGACCAGCGCCCCACCAGCCACTCGCCACCAGCCACCGACCAGCAGGGCAGGGGCCCTCCGGCGTTCCCGACCCGCCACCCGCGACTCACCGCCCGCCACCCATCATTGCGGATAACCCGCACCAGCCCCAGCCAGCGCCTCCGTTATGCACGTCATATGCATGAATATTCAACTTCAGCGGACACTGTCGCAGTCTGACTTATCCACATCGAGCGAACGCGTTTACCCATTGTGCAAACAAGACTTACGAAATCCACTTGCCGTGGATAAAGCGGAGGCGGTCGAGTACGTTCAAGGCCAATCGCTTCCAAAGCTTTGATTCACATTTTCACGCCCTCCACAAGTGGAAAACCCTCCTTCTCCACAGTTGTGCGCATCGGTCGCTGCCAAGGCAGCTGACCCCTCATCCGACGAGGGGAATCGCCGTGTGGATAACTGATGTGGCCCTGGCTGGCGCCCCTCCCCTGCCCCGGGGGAGCGGGTATGTGCGGGCGCGACGGGTCCTGTCGCTCGATGGGCGTTCGGGTGACGCGGTCTGGTGGGCCGATGGGGTCATCCGGGGGGTCGGGCCGAGCTCAGAGCTCGACCGAGTGGTGCCCCGGCTGGTGCCGGTCTGGGACCTGCCGGGGGCCATCGTCGCGCCCGGGATGGTGGACGGACATACCCATTTTTCGCAGTGGGCGTTGCGACGCCGACGGGTCCAACTGGCGGGGTGTGCGGACCGGGACGAGGCGGTGCGGAGGGTCGCCGCCGGTGTGCCGGTGGATGGCTGGGTCCGGGGCCAGGGGTGGGACTCCAATGGCTGGCGGGAGGCGCCGGAACGATCGGTCCTGGACCAGGTCCAGTCCGGGCCGGTGTTCCTCGAATCGCTCGACGTACACGCCGCCTGGGTCAACTCCGCGGCGCTCCGGATGGCAGGGATCGGTCGACACACCGCGGACCCGTATGGTGGGCGGATCGTCCGGGACGCGGCCGGCGAGCCCACCGGCCTGCTCCTTGAGCGGGCCGTGGAACTGATGCTGCCACACCTTCCGGCCGTGCCACCCGGTCTGCTCAAGTCGGCGGTGTCGGAGGGGGTGCGAGAAGCCCATCGGCTGGGTGTCACTGGCGTCCATGACGTCGAAGGGCACGCCGCGTGGTCGGCGTGGCGGGACCTGGCCTTGGCCGGCGAGCTCCCGCTCCGGGTGCTCTTCCATCCGCCGGTCGAGGCGCTCGGGCAGCTCGTGGCGGAGGGGTGGCGGAGCGGGGTCCGGGCCGCGGCGCTGACCCTGGGCGGGGTCAAGCTCTTCCTCGATGGGAGCCTCGGCAGCCGGACGGCGTGGATGCTGGAGCCGTTCGAAGGGACCCGCGATCGGGGGATGCCGATCACCGATGCCGCCCTGGCGCGGACCGCCGTGGAGATGGCGAGCGCCGCCGGCATCTCGGTCACCGTCCACGCCATCGGGGATGCTGCGGTGCGCCGCGCGCTCGACCTGCTCGAACCGCTGCCCAGGGTGGGGATCCCGCACCGGATCGAGCACTTCCAGTGCGTCCAGCCGGCGGACCTGACCCGGGCGGGGCGCGCCGGGATCCCGGTGTCGATGCAGCCGGCGCACCTGCTGACCGACGTCCCGCTCGTCGACCGGCACTGGGGGGCCCGCGGCGCCTTCGCCTACCACTTTCGGAGCATCCTGGCGGCGGGGAACCAGGTGGTCTTCGGCAGCGACGCGCCGGTGGCGTCGCTGGACCCACGGGAAGGGATCTTCGCCGCACTCGACCGGCGTTTCGCCGCCGGCGGCGCGGAAGGTTGGCGGGCAGAGGAGCGGATCGGCCTCGAGGCGGCGGTGCGGGCGTACACCCGGAGTGCCGCGGCCGCGGCCGGCGCGTCGGACCTGGGCACGTTGGCGCCCGGGATGGCCGCCGACCTGGTGGCGTGGGAGGTCGATCCCGCCGCCGAACGGAGCGACAGCGGGAGCGCCTTCCGGGCCGGCAGGGCGGTGCTGACGGTACTCGCGGGCCGATCGGTGTGGGACGCGACCTGACCCCGCGGCGGGACCGGCGTCCTACCGTCCACCGGCGCCGGCGCTATCCTTAGCTGGACTCTTCCTCTTTCATCCGACCGGAATGAACGTGTCACCCCACAAGGCCCGCTTCACCAAGATCGTCGCCACGCTCGGTCCCGCGTGGAGCACCCCCGACCAGATGCACGCGCTCCTCGATGGCGGCGTCAATGTGGTCCGGATCAACGCCTCCCACGGCACCCCCGCCATCCGCGAGCAGTGGATCTCCGGCCTCCAGCAGGTGCTCGCAGCGCGGAAGGACGCCGCGGCGATCCTGCTCGACGTCCAGGGTCCGCGCATCCGGGTGGGCGACCTGGCGGAGCCCATCACCCTGACGCCCGGGCAGGATGTCGTCTTCGCGCCCGAGGCCGTGGCACGGCCGGGGGAGATCCCGACCACGTATGACGACCTCGCCGTCGACGTGAAGGTCGGGGCGCGGGTCCTCCTCGACGACGGGCTCCTCTCGGTGGAAGTGACCGGGATCTCCGGTGACCGGGTGCGGGGTGTGGTGCGGTATGGCGGGCTGCTCAAGTCGCACAAGGGGATGAACCTGCCGGGGATCCAGGTGAGTGCGCCCTCGCTGACCGAAAAGGACCGCGAGGACATCGCGATGGCGGCGCGGCTGGGAGTGGACTACGTGGCGCTCTCGTTCGTGCGGCGGCGGGAGGACATGGAGGAGCTCAGGAAGCTCCTCCCTCGCACCGTCAAGACGGTGGCCAAGATCGAGAAGGACACCGCCCTCCTCAATCTCGAGGCCATCATCGACGCGTCCGACGCGATCATGGTGGCCCGCGGCGACCTCGGCGTCGAGCTCCCCTTCGAGGAGGTCCCGCTGGTCCAGAAGCGGATCATCCGCGAGGCCAACCTCCGGGGGAAGCCCGTCATCACCGCCACCCAGATGCTGGAGTCGATGGTCCACGCGCCGCGCCCCACCCGGGCCGAGGCCTCCGACGTGGCCAACGCGATCCTCGACGGGACCGACGCGGTGATGCTCTCCGCGGAGACCGCCGTGGGGGATTTCCCGCTCGAGGCGGTGCAGGCGATGGACCGCATCGCGCGGGAGATGGAGGCCAATCGCCGGGGCCGGAGCCCCGCCTTCGACCTGGCGGTGGGGAGGCGCGGGCCCGGCGCCGACGCGGCCGCCGGCAAGCCGGTCGAGCCGGTGCGGCAGGAGGACGCGATCGGCGTCGCCACGGTCGCGGCGGCCGAGCTCCTCAAGGCCCCGCTCGTCGTCTGCTTCACGGTGAGCGGGTTCACCGCGCGCAAGGTGGCGGCGTACCGCCCGGCGCAGCCGATCTTCGCGCTCACCACCGACCAGGGGACCTATCGCCAGCTTTGCCTGGTGTGGGGCGTCGTGACGGGGCTCGCCGATCACCTGCCGAGCTACGACGAGATGCTCTCGGTGGCGCGGCACCAGATCCTCGAGCGCCACCTGGCCGCGTCGGGCGACAAGCTGGTCGTCACCGCCGGCGTGCCGTTCGACGTCCCGGGCACGACGAACCTCCTCAAGATCGAGGCGGTGTGATGCAGGTGGCGGGAGACGTGGGGCGAGTGACGGGTGGGGCGCGGGGGGCGGGGCAGGAGCTCCGATCCCCGACGTACGGCGTCGCCGGCCTGGACGTCCTGCGTCGCGCCACCCGCCACCCGCCAGGACCCCGCATCCCGGCA
>DATIEF010000286.1:0-9904 GCA_035455865.1 Gemmatimonadales bacterium
CGGAGTGGCCCGAGTCCCAACGCCGCCGCGTCGAGCCGGTCGCTCACGGTGCAGATGAGGCCGTCACTCTCCTGGAGCGCGCGCCCCAGCGCGTCCGGCGTGAGCGGCGCGTCGAGCTCATTCAGCCGCGCGTCGAATGCCCGCGAGAGTTCGAGCTCGACCTCGGCGGGGAGCTTCCGGGTGACGGTGATGACCGGGCGGGTCACGCGCCGTGCCGCCAGTACTCTTCCGCCGCGGCGACTCCCGACCCCGGCGCCAGCGCCACGCCGCAGTCGCGGAGCGCCATTTCCACCCCGGCAAGCGCTCCGTGGAGCATGAGTTCGTTGAGGTCGCCCAGGTGGCCGATCCGGAACGCCTTGCCGGCGAGCGGGCCGAGCCCGGCGCCGAGCGACAGGTCGTAGCGGTCGAAGGCGCGGGAAATGACGGCGCGGGCGTCGACCGTGTCGGGGGTGAGGACGGTCGAGACGGTGTCCGAGTGCCAGCGCGGCTCCCGGGCGCAGAGCTTGAGGCCCCACGCCGCCACCGCCCGGCGGACCCCTTCGGCCAGGCGGTGATGCCGCGCGACGACCGCCGGCATCCCTTCCTCGTCGAGGAGCATCGCGAGCGATTCCCGGAGGCCGCGCAGCATCGGCGCCGACGGCGTGTACGGGAAGTAGCCCTGGTCATTGGACTGGGCGGCGGCTGCAAAGTCGAAGTACGCTCGGCGGGACGTTGCCATGGCGCCTGCCTCGAGGGCCCGGGGTGCGGCGCAGAGGATCGCGAGTCCGGCGGGGAGCATCAGCCCCTTCTGCGATCCGGTGACGGCCACGTCGACGCCCCATTCATCCATCCGGAAGTCGAGCGACCCGATGCCGCTCACCGAATCGACCAGGAGGAGCGACGGGTGGCGGGTGGCGACTTGCGCGCGATGGACCGCGGCGACGTCGCTCGTGACGCCGGTGGCGGTCTCGTTGTGGACGATGAGGAGCGCCTTGATCGCGTGGGCGTGGTCGGCCTGGAGCGCCGCCTCGATCCGGTCGACCGGCGCTCCGGTGCCCCACTCGCAGTCGAGCACCTCGACCTCGAATCCCAGCTGGCGCGCGAGCTCGATCCAGAGATGGCTGAACTGTCCGGCGCGAGGGGCGAGCACGCGGTCGCCGGGGGAGAGGACGTTGGTGAGCGCCGCTTCCCACCCGCCGGTGCCGGTGCCGGGGAAGACGAAGGGCCGCCCGTGTGCGGTGCCGAAGAGCCGGGCGAGTTGCGGGGCGATCGACCGCCAGAGCGCCGGGAACGCCGACGACCGGTGGTCTTCCATCGCCACGTGGAGGGCGTTCAGGATCCGGTCGGGAACGTTGGTCGGACCGGGGACGAACAGGAAGTGGCGTCCGGGCATCAGTCGATGGTCGCGGGGTTGGAGGGGTTCGGGTAAGTTGCTTGGTGCGGGGGGAAAAGGGAAAGGGGAAGAGGGAAATGGGACGAGGGGGATCGGGAGGGTGACGGGTGTGGCGATGATAAAAGGAGATGATGAGGTGATCGAAGTCCGAGCTGGGGGCGGGTCAGCGTGAACGATCCGACGCCTTCCGGCACTCCGCGCGACCATATGCAGGCGATCGCGGCCGCGGCGCTCGCCGCGGTGGCGCCGGGCCCCGCGCTCCGCGCCGCGCTCGCCGGCCTCCCTGCCCGGCCAAAGCGTCCCCCCCACATCCTGGCCTTCGGCAAGGCATCCTACCCGATGGCGCAGGCCGCGGTGGCGGTCCTCGCGGAATGGGGACTGGCACCTGCCGGCGGCGTGATCATCGCGCCGGAGGCCGGCGCCGCCCCGCACCCCGCCCTGCCGGTCGTGATGGGCGATCACCCGGTGCCCGGCATCCATTCCCGCGCCGCCGCGCTCGCGCTGGGCCAGGCGGTGCGCTCGGTCCAGCGTGGGGATGAGGCCTGGGTCCTCCTCTCCGGCGGCGCCACCAGCCTCGTCGCCGCGCCGATCGACGGGATCGGCGTCGAGGACTTCGAGTGGCTCTTCTCCCGGCTGGCCACCAGCGGACTCGACATCCGCGCGATGAACCGGATCCGCAAGCGGTTCGCGCGCTGGGGCGCGGGGCGGCTGGCGGCGGCGCTCGCGGGGGCATCGATCCGCCTCTTCGTCGTCTCCGACGTGGTGGGCGACGATCTCCTGTCGATCGGCTCCGGTCCCTGCGTTCCCGATCCCTCCACCGCCGCCGAGATCCGGGCGGAACTCGAGGCCACGCCGCTGTGGCCCGACCTCCCCACCGCGCTCCGGGGCCACCTGGCGCAGGTCGAGGCGGGCAAGCTGCCGGAGACGCCGAAGCCGGAGGCGCCGGTCTTCGATGCCGTGACCGGCGAGATCATCTCCAGCAACCGCGCCGCGGTGCTCGGGGCCGCCCGCAAGGCCGAGGAGCTCGGCTTCGAGACGGTCGTCAACACCAAGCCGCTCATCGGCAATGCGGCGGATGCAGGCCGCAAGGTGGCAGAATGGGTGCTCACGCGCCCACCGGTGTCCAAGCGCCCGGAGGAGCGACCCTGGTGCATGATCTGGGGTGGAGAAACGACCGTGAACCTGACCGGGCCCCACGGTCACGGCGGGCGGTGTCAGGAACTGGCGCTCGCCGCGGCCGAGCGACTGGCGGCACACGGCACGCGTCCGGGGCTCCGGGTGCTCGCGCTCGGCACCGATGGTCGGGATGGACCGACCGATGCGGCGGGCGGCGTGGTGGACGCGGAGACGTGGGGGAAGATCAAGGCGGCGGGGATCGATCCGGCGGCGGCATTGGCCGGCCACGACGCCTACCCGGCGCTCGACGCGGCGGGGGCGCTGGTCAGGCTGGGGCTCACGGGGACCAACGTGATGGACGTGGTGATCGCGCTCGAGCTGGCGGGGGGAGAGCGGGCGTAGAGCGGGCGGACAGCGGGCATGTAGCGGGCGGACACGCGGGCATGTAGCGGGCGGACAAGCGGGCATGTAGCGGGCGGACAGCGGGCATGGAGCGGGCGAACACGCGGGCACGATTCCCGCTCTTGGCCCGCTCCACGCCCGCTTATTGCCCGCTCTACGCCAGCTGATTGCCCGCTCCACGCCCGCTTATTGCCCGCTCTAGGCCCGCGTACTGCCCGCTCCCTACCTCGCCAGCACCGCCTCGGCAAAACGCTCCGGCGCGCCCGGGGAGTGGCCGAGGAAGAGGTCCGGTTCGAGCACTTCGAGCTCCATCAGCTGGAACTCCCCGTTCACGTCCACGCCATCCACCCGCGCGTAGAGCAGCTCCCCCTCCACCGCCCTGACCACCCGTTCCGCCTGCGCCACCAGCGCCGGTGATGGCGCGAACGGCTCGGCACTCCCGCCGTACTCCACCTGGACCCGGAACTCCCCCGCCTGCGGCTTCTTGACCACCGCGTGACTGAACGCCTTCCGGAAGAAGAGGAAAGAGATCTCCCCCTGGGTCCGGATCTGCTCTACGAACGGCTGGACCATCAGGCCGCAACGGCCGAGCACCGGCGCCATCCGCGCGCCGATCTCGATCGCATTCTCCGCGTCCACGGTCCAGGTGTCGTGCCCTCCGGCCGAGATGGTCGGCTTGATCACCGCTCGGCGCCATCCGCGGCTGCGGAGGATGGCCAGGAGGTCGAGCGTCCCTCCCTGCGCCACCCATTCGGTGGCCACGATCGGAACGTCGAGTTCGCGGAGGTAGACCTTGTCGAGGTTCCAGCGGAGTATGGACGTCGGGTTCTCGACCGGGATGCCGGCGCGGTCGAGGACATCGAACCAGCTGAGGAACCGGTCCTGGTGGGCGAAGTAGTCCCAGGGCGAGCGGACCACCACCTGGTCGAACCAGGCCCACGCGACCGTGGGGTCGGTCCACACCGCCGGCACCACGTCGGCCCCGCGGGCGCGGAGTGCGGCGGCGGCGAGCCGGTCGCTGGGGGTAAGGTCGTGGAGCGCCTGGGAGGTGACGAACCCGATGCGCGCCATCAGACCTTGCCGCCGAGGAGGCCGTAGAGGAGGAGGAGCAGGACCATCGACGTGATGATCACGTAGGTCCGGTCCTTCTCCCGCGCGAAGGCGAAGAGCGAGAGCCCCACCCGGACGATCGGCGTGGCGATGAGGAGGGCGATGCCGAGCTGCATGATGGCGCGGGAGTGGCCCTGCATCACGCCGTGGTAGATGGCCGGGAGGCCGGTGGCCGCATCGCCGGTGAAGCGGCGGAAGTCGGGGGTGGCGGTGCCGCGGATGATGAGCTCGCCCACGGCGCCGAGGACTCCGACCACGGCGGCGACGATCACGCCCCAGCGGAGGATGTTCCCGATGACGAGTTCCATCGGGTCGTGGCCTTCCAGCTGCTTGTCGGTCACAGGGCCCCCGAGAGCGACTTGTAGAGCATCTGCACCGCGAACACCACGAGCACCAGGGTGAAGAGCTTCCGGAGGTGGCGGACGCTGGCGAGCGTCAGGAGCCGGGCGCCGAGGAGGGCGCCGACCAGGACGCCGAGCATCACCGGCACGGCCAGCGTGGGTTCGATGTAGCCGCGGTGGAGGTACACACCGGCGCTGGCGGCGGCGGTGACACCGATCATGAAGTTGCTGGTGGTGGTGGAGACCTTGAACGGCAGCTTCATCGTCTGGTCCATCGCCAGCACCTTGATGATGCCCGACCCGATGCCGAGGAGGCCCGAGAGGATCCCGGCCACGACCATCAGCGCCAGGCCGCCGGGCACCCCCTGCACCGTGTAGTGCCGCGCACCCTCGGGCGTCGGGAACGTCGAGTTGAGCCGGAGCCTGGTGGCCCACGGGTGCGGCGGAGCGTCGCTGCCGTGGTCCGGATGGGGGCGGAGCGAGTTGACCGCCGACCAGAGGAGGATGATCCCGAAGACGGTCCCGATCACGTGGGTGGAGACGACCCCGGCCAGCCAGGCGCCGACCAGCGCACCGGCCACGGTGCCCATTTCCAGCAGCATCCCGACGCGGATGTTGGTGTACCCTTCCTTCACGTACGCCGCGGCGGCGCCGGAGGAGGTGGCGATGACCGAGATGAGCGAGGCGCCGACGGCGTAGCGGATGTCGACGCCGAATCCGAGCGTGAGGAGCGGGACGATGATGATGCCGCCGCCGAGCCCCGTGAGGGCGCCCAGAAGGCCGGCCAGGATGGAGCCGAGGGCCAGGAGGATCGTGAGCAGGAGGATCGTCAAGCCGCGCGCGTCCGGAGTGAGGGCGCCGAGAAGATAGTCGCCGACCGGCGGCCCCGCAGGGGTCCGGCCGTCACGGCGCCACGTCGTGGAACTGGAGCCCCGATTCCGTGCTCACGGTGTGGCGGAGGGTCCATTCGTCGGCAAAGAGGAGGAGCGGGGCGCCCTTGGCGTCGAACAGCAGCACGCGCCCGGGGGCCTCGGCCAGCCGCTCGATCACGGGCGCCGGCCCGGTGACCCAGCGGGGGAAGCGCGCGGCGATCGGCTCCAGGGCGCAGCGCACCCCGTACTCGTGCTCCAGCCGATGGAGCATCACGTCGAACTGGAGCATCCCCACCGCCCCGACGATGGGTGTCGGCCCCGAGACGTCGGAGCCGGTGGTGAAGAAGACCTGCGCCGCCCCTTCCTCGGTGAGCTGGCGGAGCCCCGCGTCCATCCGCTTCCGGCGGAGCGGGTCGCCGCACGTGATGCGGGCGAAGTGCTCCGGCGGGAAGCGCGGGATCCCCTGGAACTCGAGCGCGGGGCCGGTGGAAAGCGTGTCGCCGATGCGGAGCTGGCCGCGGTCCATCACCCCGACCACATCGCCGGGCCACGCCACGTCGACGGCGGTCCGCTCCCGGGCCAGGAACTGCTGCGGCGCCGCCAGGCGGAGCGCCCGTCCGGTGCGCACCTGGGTGGCGGCAAGCCCCGCCTCGAACCGTCCCGATACGACGCGCAGGAACGCCACCCGGTCGCGGTGCTTCGGGTCCATGTTCGCCTGGATCTTGAAGACGAACCCGGAGAACCAGTGCGCGCCGGGCGCCACCGGCCCCGTATCCGATTCCCGCGGCAGCGGCGGCGGCGCGATCCGCAGGAACTCGTGGAGGAAGGGCTCGACGCCGAAGTTGCTGAGGGCGCTGCCGAAGTAGACCGGGGTGATGCGACCGGCCAGGAACGCCGCCTCGCTCCACGGGGTGCCCGCCGCATCGAGGAGGCCGAGTTCCGAGGTGAGCCGCTCCACCCCCGCCGGGCCCAGGCGCGCGTGTGTCTCTGCCGCGTCGAGCGCGGTGACCGAGGCCTCGGCGATGGTGGCGCCGTGGTCCGCTCCGCGGTCGAACCAGACGATGACCTTGCGGCCCCGGTCGTAGACGCCGGCGAACGCCCCGTCCTGGTACACCGGCCAGGTCATCGGGCAGCAGGCGAGCCCGAGGTCGGCCTCGACGTCGCTGATGAGGGTCAGCGGGTCGGCGCCGACGCGATCGCACTTGTTGACAAAGGTGACGATGGGCATCTGCCGGCGGCGGCAGACCGCGAAGAGCTGGCGGGTGCGCTCCTCCACGCCGCGCCGGTTGTCGAGCAGCATCACGGCACTGTCGGCGGCCACCAGGGTGCGGTAGGTGTCCTCGGAAAAGTCCTCGTGGCCGGGGGTGTCGAGGAGGTTGATGGCGTACCCCTCGTACTCGAACTGCAGCACGCTCGAGGTGACCGAGATGCCGCGCTCCTGCTCGAGCTTCATCCAGTCGCTGGTGGCGTGGCGGGCGGCGCGGCGCGCCTTGACCGAGCCGGCCAGGTGGATGGCCCCGCCGTAGAGCAGGAGCTTTTCGGTGAGGGTGGTCTTCCCCGCATCCGGGTGGCTGATGATGGCGAAGGTCCGGCGGCGGCGGACCTGGGCTTCGAGTTCGTTCACGGCACTCCCCAGAATGACAAACCCGGGGATTCCCCGGGTCGGTCCCCCGGGCCCTGGGGGCCCGCGGGACAAGTAGCAGGGGCGGGACTCGAACCCGCGACCCCGGCATTATGAGTGCCGTGCTCTAACCACCTGAGCTACCCTGCCGAAACCGCGGGAAAAGTAAGAAGTGCGCGGCCAAAAGGCGAGGCCGACGCTCAGATCGCGTCGGTGACCTGGAGCCCGTGGCGGCGGAGCAGGTCGAAGAGCGCCGCCTGGTGCTCCCGCCCCCGGGTCTCGACGTAGAGCACGATCTCGACGTCCCGGACGGAGATGTCGGCAAAGGCCCGCCGGTGCGCCACCTCGAGCACGTTGGCCCCCGCCTCGGCCACGAGCGCCGTGAGCTGGGCCAGGTGCCCGGGGCGGTCGGGCACCGTCACCGTGAGGCGGGCCAGCCGCCCGTCGGCCACCAGGCCCCGATCCACGATCCGCTCCAGCAGGTTCACGTCGATGTTCCCGCCCGAGAGGACCAGCACCACCACGTCGTGGCCCCGGAAAGGGAGCGCGCCCGCGCTCAGTGCCGCGAGGGGCACGGCCCCCGCCCCTTCGGCCAGGAGCTTCTGCCGCTCGAGGAGGAGGTGGACGGCACCGGCGATCTGCGCCTCGTCGACGGCGACGATCTCGTCCACGTATCGCTCGATCAGCGGGAAGGTGCGCTCGCCCGGGCGCTTGACCGCGATGCCGTCGGCGATCGTCTCCGACGATTCGATCGTGACGATCCCACCGGCCTGGCGGGAGGCCAGCGCCGACGCGGCCGCGCCCGCCTCGACGCCATAGATGTGGACGTCGGGGCGCTGCTCCTTGATCGCGACGCCGATCCCGCCCACCAGCCCGCCACCGCCGATCGGCACCACCACCGCCGTGACGTCCGGCACCTGTTCCAGGATCTCCAGGCCGATGGTGCCCTGCCCCGCGATGACCCGCTCGTCGTCGTACGCGTGCACCAGCACCCGCCCGTCCTCCGCCTCGATCCGCCGGGCCTCGACCATCGCCTCGGAGAGCGTGGCGCCGTGGAAGCGCACACCCGCCCCGAAGCGCTCGGTGTTGGCCACCTTGATGAGCGGCGTGTGCTCCGGCATCACCACGTCCACCGGCACCCCAAGGCGACCGCCGTGGTACGCCACCGCCTGGGCGTGGTTGCCGGCGCTGGCGGTCACGACGCCGCGCTGGCGCTCCGCCGGCGAGAGGTCGAGCATCCGGTTGAGCGCCCCGCGGTCCTTGAACGATCCGGTCCGCTGGGTGTTCTCGAGCTTGAGATAGAGCCGGGACGGCGACTGGTCCCCGAGCGCCAGCGCAGGGACGGTGGGCGTCCGGACGACGGCCGTCCCGATCCGCTCCCGGGCGGCACGAACATCGGCAAGAGTGGGCACCTGGTTCCGACCTCCAGAGGGGTCCTGGCGACCCTGCAACTTAGCTGGACCGTGCCCACACGCCGCGGCCGTTGACGCCCCGGTGGCGGCAGGGCGATGATTGACCTCCACGAAACCTTGGGACTTCGACGATGACTTCCCGGATCGACTACGCCGCTGCGGCCCCCGGGGCGCTGCAGGCGATGTACGCCCTCGAACGCTACGTCCGCGAATGCGGCCTGGAACGCCCGCTGCTCGAGCTGGTCAAGCTCCGCTCCTCCCAACTCAACGCCTGCGCCTACTGCATCGACATGCATTCGAAGGATGCGCTCGCCGCCGGCGAAACGCCCCAGCGGCTCCTGCTCCTCGACGCCTGGCGGGAGGCACCGTTCTACTCCGCGCGGGAGCGGGCCGCCCTGGCGTGGACCGAGGCGGTGACCCGCATCGGCGATGCCGGCGTGTCCGATGCGCTCCGCTCGGAGGCTCGCGCCCAGTTCAGCGACCGCGAGCTCGTGGACCTCACGATGGCCGTCATCGCCATCAACGGCTGGAACCGCCTTGCCATCGGCTTCGGCGCCGATGTCGGCAGCTACCAGCCACCCACGCGCTCCGCCCCGGCCAATGCTGTTCGTTGACAACGGCGGGAACACCGACGCACGGTCCAACCTGGCGCTGGAGGAGTACGTCCTCCGGCACCGGATGGGCGAGGAGGACCTCCTCCTCTTCTACGTCAACGCGCCCGCCATCATCATCGGCCGCAACCAGAACACGATCGAGGAGATCGCCGAGGAGATGGTGGCCGCGCGGGACATCCGCGTCGTCCGGCGGATCTCCGGCGGCGGCGCCGTGTACCACGACCTCGGCAACCTCAACTTCAGCTTCATGACCCGGGACGTGAGCGGCCGCTTCAACCGCTACGAGACCTTCAACCGCCCGGTGGTCGACGTCCTCCAGGCCCTCGGCGTGCCGGCGGAGATCGGCGGCCGGAACGACATCCTGGCCGGCGGCCGGAAGATCTCCGGCAACGCCCAGTTCGCGGGAGGCGACCGGATGCTGAGCCACGGCACCCTCCTGCTCGACTCCGACCTCGACGCCGTCTCCGCCGCGCTCCGCCCCAAGCCGGGCAAGGTCGAGTCGAAAGGCGTCAAATCGGTCCGGAGCCGGGTGGCCAACATCCGCGAGTTCCTGGCCGCCCCGGTGACCGTCGACGAACTCCGCGACCGGATCCTGGAGCGGATCTTCGGCACCCGCGACCGGGCGCGGATCCCGACGCTCACCCTGACCGAGGCGGATCGGACGGCCGCCGAGGAACTGCGGGCGCGGAAGTATGAGACCTGGGACTGGAACTACGGCGAGAACCCCTCCAGCAACGTCCAGCGCGCCCAGCGCTTCACCGGTGGGGAGATCGACGTGCGGCTCGACATCCAGGACGGACACATCGCGGGCGTCCGCTTCTTCGGCGACTACATGGGCCGGGTGGACGTCGGCGAGCTCGAGGCCCGGCTCCGCGGACTGCCCTACACCCGCGAATCGGTCGCAGCGGCGCTCGACGTACGCGACGTGGGAGACTACTTCGGCGGGATCTCCCGGGACGAGGTCCTGGGAGTGCTCTGTCCCTGAGCGCCCCCGCAGTCGCGGCGAAGCGCTAGCGCCGCCGCTTCGGGGCTGGCGGGGCCGCG
>DATIEF010000287.1:0-2618 GCA_035455865.1 Gemmatimonadales bacterium
CGGCCAGGAGGACGAGGAACGATGGGGCGAACAGCAGGTGTCGGTATGTCACGTCAGTGATGGTCCGGTCGCCGGGCTGCTTCACGGCGGTTCAGGTCGTCGAACTTCTCGCGTTGCTGGCCGTCGAGTTGCGCGGCGATCTCCGAACGGATGACCTGCCGCAAAGTTTCAAAGCGCGGACGGATCTCCGCCCACGCCGAGTCCATCTGCGGCCGGTGCCGTTGGAGGATGGCGCGCACGCTGTCCTGCTGGGCCGTGCTCAGGTCCAGTTCGTCGGACAGGTGACGCACGAAGCCGTCGGGCCCGCGGGGCGGGCGCCGCGGCCCCAGCACGTGGGTGGCCTCGAGCGCGCCGCCCGCGATGCCGCCGGCGATGAACACCGCGATGAGGAGCAGGGTCGCCCCGAGGCGGGACGTCCGGCGGGGGACTTCGCTGCCGGTCATCGGCCCTCCATGCTGAGCGTGAGGATCACGTCGGGCGGCGTCTGGTCGGCCGAGGCGAAGAGGTCGGTCGAGGAGGTGGTGCCGTTGCCGATGCCCTGGGAGAGCCAGAGGCCGGCGGCCAGCGCCACCAGCGCCGCTGCCACGAGGCCGGGACGCGCCCAGCGGGCCAGGAGGTCCCACGCGCCCAGCTGCGCCGTCGGCAGCGCCTGGCGGACGCGCGCCGTGAACGCGGCGTCATCGCTCCGGGAGAGCGTCTCGCGGAGGAGCGCGCCCAGCGCCTCGTCGGGGCCGGCGTCGAACGGGTTGTCGATCATGCTGTTCCTCCTTGCCACTGTCCGAGGGCCTCGCGCAGCGCCCGCCGCGCGTGGAAGACATCCGACCGCACGGTCCCTTCCGGCACTTCGAGCATCCTGGCGATCTCGGCGTGCGGATAGCCCTCGCCGTCGAAGAGCGTGATCGCGATCCGCTGCCGTTCCGGGAGGCGGTCCAGTGCCTCCGCCAGCTGCGCCCGGAGGAGCGACCGGTCGGTCTCACGCTCCGGGCTGGCGATGTCCGCCGGGCGGTCGGGCGGGAGTTCGTCGGTCTGCCGCACCTTCCGCCGCCGGCCGAGGTCGCGTGCCCGGTTGACCACGATCCGGAGGAGCCAGGGGCCGAAGGGCCGCGCCGCGTCGTACTTGTCGAAATTCTGCCACGCCGCCAGGAAGCCGTCCTGCGCCGCGTCGTCGCCGTCGTCGTGGTTGCCCAGGGCCGCGCGGGCCAGGCGGCGCGCCGCCGGGGCGTACCGCTGGAGCAACTCGCCGAAGGCGTCGGCATCTCCCCGGGCGGCGCGGGCAGCGAGGTCGGCGTCGGTCACCGTCGTAGTACGCGGGGTGGGGGACATCCGTTGGGGGATCCGGGTCAGCCCTCCCGGCGGCGGCGGCGGAAGAGCTCCGTCGCGGCGGCCGCCGAGAGATATAAGGAAAGGATGCCCACGCTCCAGGCGACGACGCGCGGCAGCGCGATCGCGATGCCGGCCAGCAGCGCGAACGCCACGAGCAGCGGGCCGTAGATCGAGCGCCGGGCGGCGCTGGCGACGGTCCGGAGCGCCACGACCGTCCGGCCCCGACGCTCCCTGCGCGTGCGAAGATGCGGGGCGACCGGCGGGTGCTCGGCACTGTCCGGCCCCGGCACCCGGTCGAAGGCCGGGGGCAGGTACGGCTGCAGGCGCGCGGGGGCGTGCCGGGGGCGGAGCATGATCTCGGAGCTGCGGGCGGCGTCGATGCGGAACTGGGCCTCGAGCGCCACGCAGAACTCGCGGTCCTCGATGACGACGTCCAGTTCGTAGTTGCCGAGGAGGCTCGACGCATTGAGGTTGCTGCTGCCCACCCGGGCGAACCGCCCATCCACCACCATGCTCTTGGCATGGAGCATCGGACCGTCCCACTCCAGGATGCGGACGCCGCCCGTGAGGAGGTCGCGGTAGCCGGTGCGGGTCATGTTCCGCACGAGCGGCAGGTCGCTGGCGCCGGGGACCAGGAGCCGCACGTCGGTCCCGTCGTGGGCGGCGTCGAGGAGCCCCTGCAGCAGCGGCGGAGGCGGCACCAGGTACGCGTCGGTGATCCAGAGCTGGTCGGCGGCGCCGGCGGTGAGGAGCTGGATGGTCCGATAGGAGCGCGCCTGTCCCGGTTCGACCGCGATGACCCGGACGACGGCGTCCCCCCGTTCTTCGGGGGAAGGGAGCGCTTCCGCGGGGGGGATCGTGCCGCCCGCGGCCGCCCAGGTCCGCGCGAAGGCGAGGTCGAGCGCCGGCACCGCAGGCCCCGCAATGCACACGGCGGTGTCGCGCCAGGGAAGGATGCCGCGGTCGGGGCGGCCGGCCCACTCGTCGCCGATGCAGAGGCCGCCGGTGACCGCCTCGGTGCCGTCGATCGCCACGAGCTTGCGGTGGTCCCGGAGGAAGTTCCGGAACAGGTCCCAGCTCGGCCGGCCGAAGAGGCGCACCTCGGCGCCGGCCGTCCGGAGGAAGTTCCAGAACCGCCGCCCGGTGCCGCGTGAACCGAGCCAGTCGGCGAGCACCCGGACCCGTACTCCGGCCCGCGCCCGCGCGGCGAGCGCCTCGGCGAAGCGCCAGCCGGTCGGGTCGTCGTGGATGATGTAGTTCTCGAAGTGGATCCAGTGCTGCGCCCGTGCAATGAG
>DATIEF010000288.1:0-3783 GCA_035455865.1 Gemmatimonadales bacterium
CGGACTCATCTACATCCGCCACGGCGAGCCCACCGACCGGGCGTCCGCGCACGCCGTGGGCCTGCCCCTCAACGAGTCGTGGCGCGACAAGCGCCCCGACGGTGACCTCATCTTCCATTTCGTGGCGCGGGAGGACGTGCAGGACTACCGGCTGGTCGGGAGCATCTTCGACATCATGGGGTTCGACACCGCGATGGCGGTGGCGAGCGGCGCCGTCCCGGCTACGCAGAACATGTCGATCCGCGACATGGTGGCGGGGAACTCGATCAACCTCCCGGGCGGGCTGCGCGATGCGGTGCAGAGCCTGCTCGTCACCCGGCAGGACCTTTCGCCCATCTACGGCCGGCTGCTCTCGTCCAACCTCGATTCGCGGGGGCTCATCTCCAGCGAGCGCCAGATGGGCGAGACCAGCATTCAGCGCGGCACCACGAGCGACAGCTACACGCTCCAGTTCGAGGGCGACCTCCCCGACACCCGCTGGTCGCTCCTCGTGGCCGGCCGGGACAGCACCAGGGAGGTGGCGCACCTGGTCTGGGCCATCCCCGGCCGGAGCCTCCACCCGATCGAGGCCACCCAGGGGCACGTGTACCCGGTGCGGGTGCGCGTTGCGGTCATCGGCGCCAACGGCTCGGCGGTCGCGCGGGTCGACTCCACCAGCCTCTTCCTGAGCCACCGGCTCCTCGGCGATGGCGACTGGCTCATCGGACGCGTGGCGATGGAGCTGCCGACCGGACGGTACCGCTACCGCGTGGCCCTCCAGAACGGCGACGCCAACGGCGTCGACACGCCGATCGACACCCTCGGCGTGCCGGGGCCCGCGCACTTCGGCGTGAGCGACATCGTCCTCGGCGCCCGCTCCGCCCACCTCTACTGGCCCGATGCCACCGGCGACACGGTCTTCTTCAACCCGGTCGGCACCTTCCGCCCCGACGTGCCGCTCGAGGTGTACTACCAGGTGTTCGGACTCGCCGACGGGGAGCGCTTCCGGACCCAGTTCCGGGTCCTCCGGCCAGGGGGCGGGAGCATCTTCCGCGGCTTCTTCCATCTCTTCGGCAACGGAGCCCCCGTGTCGGTCGGGTTCGACGGGACGGCACCCGGCCCCGTGGTCGAGGTCCACCGCAGCATCGCCATCGACCGGCTGACCCCGGGCACGTACGAGTTCGAGCTCGTCGTCACCCGGGGCGACAAGACCGTCCTCCGGCGCCGGGCCCCGTTCCGGGTCCTCCCCCCCAGCCAGCCGACCCGCCCCGCATCACCTTGACGGCCCCCCTACGGGCCCCGTAGTCTTGCACGATGTATTGCTCCCGCTGCGGAACGCAATTCCCTGAAACGTCGAAGTTCTGTCCGTCGTGCGGCCTCGAGGTCGGGGCGGCCACCACGCCCGTGCGCGCGGTCGCCGCGGGGGAGATGACCGAGCTCGACATCGTGCGGGAGGCGCTCGCCGGGGAGTACGAGATCTCGGAGGAGCTGGGGCGGGGGGGGATGGCCATCGTCTACCGCGCCAAGGACAAGCAGCTCGAGCGCGAGGTGGCCATCAAGGTGCTGCCGTTCTCGCTCGCGTTCGACGCCGAGTTCGTGGAGCGGTTCCAGCGCGAGGCGCGGACCGCGGCCCAGCTCGAGCACCCGAACATCATCCCCATCTACCGGGTCGGCAAGTCGGGGCGAGTCATCTATTTCGTGATGAAGTTCCTGCGGGGGAAGACCCTCTCGCGGGTGCTGCACGAGCGTACCCGGCTCTCGCCGCCGGAGATCCGCCGGCTTCTGATGGAAGCGGGGAGCGCCCTGGGCTACGCCGCCAAGAGCGGCATCGTGCACCGCGACATCAAGCCCGACAACATCATGTTCGACGAGTTCGGCACCAGCGTCGTGGCCGACTTCGGCATCGCCAAGGCGGCGAGCGGCCAGAAGCTGACCGGGACCGGGATGTCGATCGGCACGCCGCACTACATGAGCCCCGAGCAGGCGCGCGCCCAGCCCATCGACGGCCGGAGCGACATCTACTCGCTGGGGATCGTGGCGTACCAGTGCCTCACCGGGCAGGTGCCGTACGACGGGGAGGACAGCTTCTCGATCGGCTACAAGCACATCATGGAGCCGATCCCGACGCCGCAGTTGTCCACCGGGGACGAGCGGGCGCTCTTCGAGGTCATCAAGCAGATGATCATGAAGGACCCGCACGACCGCTTCCAGTCGAGCGACGAGCTCATCGCCTCGATCGAGGGGCACCCGACGGCGCGGGCGGGGACCGCCCGGATGCCGGTCGCGGGCGCGGGGGCCCGGGCCGGCGCCGCCGCCGCGGACACGACGCCGCTCCCCAAGATCCCGATCTCGGCGCCGACCGCGCCGCCGATGGTCCCGGCCGGGAACGGCGCCAGGCGCGCCGTGGCCAACCGCCCCGAGACCGCCAAGCAGTCGGGGAAGGGAGGGCTCTGGATCGGGCTCTTCCTCCTCCTGGCCGCCGGCGGCGGTGGGGCGTACTACCAGTTCGTCTACAAGCCCGCCCAGGCCGCCGCAAATCCGGCCGGACCGGCGGCGCCCGTCAACACCTCCGACAGCGCCATCAGCCACGCCACCGTGGCCCTCAGCGATTCCGCCCTGGCGGCGGACAGCGCCAGGCACCGGGTGGCGGCGCCGCCCCTCCCGCTGTCGTCGGCGGCGCCGGCGGCGGTGGTGCGCGACAGCGGGACCCTCCTCATCAAGGGAGTGCCCGGCAACTCGGTGGTGTTCGTGGATGACCGGCAGCTGATGGAATCGCCGGCCAAGCTGGCCGTCGGCTCCCACGACGTCCTCATCCGGCCGCCGGTGGGGTACCAGGAGTACCGGAGCAAGGTCCAGATCGACAAGGACAAGCAGCTGGTCCTGACCCCGGTCATCGGCCGGGCGGGGCAGGCGCGCGCGGCGGGGCCCAAGGCGCAGTGCGACTCGCCGCTCCAGCCCAACTACAACACCGACAGCTACTGCTTCGACGCCAAGCCGCACCCCCACGGGTCGCTGGGCGTGCCGTACGCCAACACCAGTTCCTCGCCGTCGATCCTCTGGGTCCACGTGAGCGCCGACGGCACCACCGCCGACGTGGCCCCGTTCCGGCCGTCGAACGACGCCGGGTTCGAGACGGCGGCGCGGGAGTTCGCCCGCAAGCTCAGCTGGTCCCCCGCCACCAAGAACGAGGGTCCGGTGGACGGGTGGATCCAGGTCCTGCTCGTCCCGCTCCAGCAATGAAGGTCCATCCCACCGCCTGGGTGGCCCCGGGCGCCATCGTCCTGGGCAACGTGACCCTGGGCGAGCGCGCGAGCGTCTGGTACGGTGCCATCCTCCGGGGGGACAACGACCGGATCGTCGTGGGGGATGAGACCAACCTCCAGGACGGGACCATCGTCCACGTCGACGAGGGGGTGCCCTGCCTCATCGGCCGCCGGGTCGGGGTGGGGCACCGGGCCCTCCTCCACGGGTGCACGGTGGAAGACGAGTGCCTGATCGGGATGGCCAGCACCATCCTCAACCGGGCCGTGATCGGCACCGGGAGCGTGGTGGCGGCGGGGGCGCTGGTGCCCGAGGGGATGAAGGTTCCCCCGGGGTCGCTGGTGATGGGGGTGCCGGGGCGGGTGGTCCGGCCGGTGGACGACGCCCTCCGGGAGCGGATCCAGATGACCTGGGTGCATTACATCGAGCAGGCGAAGCGGCACGCCTCAGGGAAGCTCCCGCTCCACGGTCGCTCTTCCTCACCCCTGTCCCCTCTCCACGTTCGTGGAGAGGGGAACGCCACCTGAGCTCTCCCCCTCTCCA
>DATIEF010000289.1:0-3276 GCA_035455865.1 Gemmatimonadales bacterium
CCCCACGATGACCGCGACGCGGGTGACCGTGCTCAAGGGCCTCGACCTCGTGTCGGTGACGCCGGCCATCCGCGCCGAGAAGGGGATCCGCTCCCAGCAGGGCGCGCTCATCGTGCGCATCGCCGATGCCATTGCGCAGGCCACCGGGATGCAGCAGGGCGACGTGATCGTGGCCATCGACCGCACCCCGGTCCGGCGGGCCCAGCAGGTGGCCGACCTGCTCAACGCGATGCACCCGCGGGAGTCGATGCGCTTCTACCTCGAGCGCAGCGGCCGCATCGTCTACACCGACCTGGCCTTCCAATGACCGACGACCGCTACCGCTCTCCGCTCGGCACCCGCTACGCCTCGCCGGCGATGCAGGCGCTCTGGGGCGAGCCGCACCGCATCGGGCTCTGGCGCCGGCTCTGGCTGGCGCTCGCCGAGGCGGAATCGGAGCTCGGGATCCCGGTGCCGGCCGGGGCGCTGGCCGAGATGCGCGCGCACCTCGACGACGCCGACCTGGCGGAGGCGGCGCGGTACGAGCGCCGCTTCCGGCACGACGTGATGGCGCACGTGCACCAGTTCGGCGACCAGGCGCCCGCCGCGCGGCCCTGGCTCCACCTCGGCGCCACGAGCGCCTTCGTGACCGACAACGCCGACCTCATCGTCCTTCGCGAGGGGATGCAGCTCATCCTCGGCCGGGTGCTGGCGCTCCTTTCGGCGCTGGAGGCCAAGGCCCTGCAGTCGCGCGCGGTCCCCTGCCTGGCATACACGCACTTCCAGCCCGCCCAGCTCACCACCGTGGGCAAGCGGATGACGCTCTGGATGCAGGACTTCGCCATCGACGCCGAGGACCTGAGCGGCCGGATCGGCGCGCTCCGCTTCCGCGGCTGCCAGGGCACCACCGGCACCCAGGCGAGCTTCCTCGAGCTCTTCCACGGCGACCACGCCAAGGTGCGCGAGCTCGAACGGCGCGTCACCGCCAAGCTCGGCTTCGCGGAGCAGTTCGCCGTCACGGGCCAGACGTACCCCCGCAAGGCCGACAGCCAGGTGCTCGACGCGCTGAGCGGCGTGGCCCAGTCGGCGGCCAAGATGGCGCACGACCTCCGGCTGCTGCAGCACGAGGGGGAGCTGCTCGAACCGTTCGAGTCGGAGCAGATCGGCTCGAGCGCCATGGCCTACAAGCGGAACCCGATGCGCGCCGAGCGGATCGGCGCGCTGGCGCGCTTCGTCATCTCGCTGCAGGCCAACGGCGCCCACACCGCCGCCGCCCAGTGGCTCGAGCGCACCCTCGACGACAGCGCCAACCGCCGCCTCACGCTCCCGGAGGCGTTCCTGGCCACCGACGCCATCCTCGTCCTCGCGACCAACATCGCGGCGGGGCTCGAGGTCCGCGAGGCGGTCATCGGCCGCCACGTGCGCGAACAGATGCCCTTCATGGCCACCGAGCGCTGGCTGATGCTGGCGGTCGAGCAGGGCGGTGACCGTCAGGCGCTGCACGAGGTCATCCGCCGCCACTCGCTGGCCGCGGCCGACCAGGTGGCGGCGGGCGGTGCCAACGACCTGATGGAGCGGCTGTCGGCCGACCCCGCATTCAAGAAGATCCCGGTGGCCCGGCTGTCGGCGGAGCTCGAGCCGGCCCGCTACACCGGCCGCGCCGCCGAACAGGTGGGAGAGTTCCTCGACGAGTTCCTGGCGCCGCTCCTCGACCGGGTGCGGCCGCTCGCCACGACGGCGCCGATGGCGGAGGTGCGGGTATGAGCGTGGTGACCCTGGCGGAGAGCCGCCTGCCGCTCCGAGTCCTCCGGCGCGGAAAGGTGCGGGAGGTCTACGAGGTGGATCCCGAGCACCTCCTCCTCGTGGCCAGCGACCGGGTGAGCGCGTTCGACGTGGTGATGCGCGAGCCGGTGCCGTGGAAGGGTGCGGTGCTCACCCAGATCAGCGCCTTCTGGTTCGGGCTCCTGGCCGACGTCGTGCCCTCGCATTTCGTGACCGCGCGGACCGACGAGATCATCGGCCGCATCCCGATGCTGCTGCCGCACCGCGCCCAGATCCTGGGGCGCGCCACCCTCGTGCGCCGGACGACGCCGGTGCCCTTCGAATGCGTGGTCCGGGGCTACCTCTCAGGCTCGGCCTGGGGCGAGTACCGCGCCCGCGGGACGCTGGCGGGCGAGGCGCTCCCCGCGGGCCTCGTCGAGAGCGACCGGCTCGCGGCACCGATCTTCTCCCCGGCCACCAAGGCGGAGAGCGGTCACGACGAGAACGTCACGTTCGAGCGGGTCGCCGAGGCGCTGGGCCGGGAGGTGGCCGAGCAGCTCCGGACCCTGAGCTTCGCCATCTACGCCCGCGGCCAGGCCCACGCGGCGGAGCGCGGCATCATCGTGGCCGACACCAAGTTCGAGTTCGGCACCGACTCGGCGGGGACGCTGCGCCTCATCGACGAGGTGCTCACCCCCGACAGCTCCCGCTTCTGGCCCGCCGACCGCTACGCCCCCGGCGGGCCGCAGCCGAGCTTTGACAAGCAGCCGCTGCGCGATTACCTGGCCGGGCTCCGCCAGGCGGGCCGGTGGAACGGGGAGGCGCCGCCGCCGACCTTGCCGGCCGAGGTCATCGAGGCCACGAGCGTCCGCTACCGGGACGCCTTCTTCCGGCTCACGGGCCGGCCGCTGGAGGAGTCGCTCTGATGCGCATTGCGCGCGAAGGCTGGCCGTTCATCCTGGCGTTCTGGGCCCTGCTCCTCGGGTTCGTGCTCCTGCACTGGTGGTGGTCCGCTCTCCTCTGGGGGCTCGTGTGCCTCTGGGTGGTGGCCTTCTTCCGCGACCCGGAGCGCACCGGCCCGCGCGGCCCGCAGTACGTCATCGCGCCGGCCGACGGTCTCGTCGTGAGCATCGTCGACGTCGACGAGCCGAGCTTCCTTCACGGCAAGGCGCGCCGCGTGGCGATCTTCATGAACGTGTTCAACGTGCACGTCAACCGGTATCCGGCCGACGGCACCGTGGCGTACCGGCACTACAACCCGGGGCGCTTCCTCAACGCCGCCGACGAGAAGGCGAGCCTCGAGAACGAGCAGTCCTCGATCGGCCTGGAGACCCCGAAGGGCAAGATGCTCGTCCGCCAGATCGCGGGGCTCATCGCCCGGCGGATCGTGACCGACCACGCCCCCGGCACCGCGGTGCGCCAGGGCGAGCGGCTCGGGCTCATCCGCTTCGGGTCGCGGGTGGACCTCTTCCTTCCCCTCACCGCCCGGGTGCTGGTGCAGGTCGGCCAGAAGACGGCGGCGGGGACCACCGTGGT
>DATIEF010000290.1:0-4531 GCA_035455865.1 Gemmatimonadales bacterium
GCCGGTGGTCATCTCGCTCCTCAACTCCTATGCCGGCCTCGCCTCATCGGCCACCGGGTTCGCGATCGGCAACAACGTCCTCATCATCGCGGGCGCGCTCGACGGGGCCAGCGGATTCCTGCTGTCGATCCTGATGTCCAAGGCGATGAACCGGAGCTTCGCCAACGTGCTCTTCGGGGCCTTCGGCTCGCCGGTGGCCAAGAGCGCTCGCTCATCCGTCGGGCTCGCGGTGCGCTCGATCACCGCCGAGGACGCGGCCATGCAGCTGGGATACGCGGGGCTCGTCATCGTGGTGCCGGGGTACGGGATGGCCGTGGCCCAGGCCCAGCACCAGGTGCGCGAGCTGGCCGAGCAGATCGAGAAGCGGGGGGGCGAGGTCAAGTATGCCATCCATCCGGTGGCGGGCCGGATGCCGGGGCACATGAACGTGCTGCTGGCCGAGGCCAACATCCCCTACGACCGGCTGTACGACATGGAGGAGATCAACGGCCAGTTCGAGCAGGCCGACGTGGCGCTGGTGATCGGGGCCAACGACGTGGTGAACCCCGCGGCCCGGAGCGACCGGTCGAGCCCCATCTATGGGATGCCGATCCTCAACGTGGACCGCGCCCGGCACGTCATCGTCCTGAAGCGGTCGATGAACCCGGGTTTTGCCGGGATCGAGAATGAGCTTTTTTACGACCCCAAGACCTCGATGCTCTTCGGCGACGCGAAGGCCTCGCTGTCGCGCCTGGTGACCGAGGTCAAGGCACTGTGAACCCTTTCTGCGGAGAACGTATGAAGCATCGTGGCACTCTCGTCCTGGTCCTGGCCGCGGCGGTGGCGACCTCGGCCGCCGCCCAGGGTCCGTGCGGCATGAAGGGCCCGCACCTGCCGGCTGCAGGCGAATGGTCGGAATACCAGACCGCCCGCGGGACGATGAAGATGGCCTATCTGGGCCACGAATCGGCCGGTGACCGGATCGAGATGCAGATGACCAGCGACCGCGGCAACATGATCATGCAGGTCGTCGTGGATGGATTTCCGTATGACTCGAAGGACATCCACGAGGCGGTGATCAAGTTCGGCGACCGGCCGGCGATGAAGGCCCCGCAGATGATGCTGGAGCGGATGGGAAGCAACAGCGCCATCACCAAGGACATGTGCGGCAGCTTCACCAAGGTCGGCGACGAGTCCGTCACTGTGCCGGCCGGGACCTTCAAGGCCACCCACTACAAGTTCAGCTCCGAAAAGAGCGTCAACGGGATGGACATGAAGAGCTCCGGCGACGTCTGGATCAGCGCCGACGTCCCGTTCGGCCTGGTCAAGGAGGAGGGCACGGCGTCCGGGATGCGGGGCGATACCCAGACGTCCATGGTGCTCACCTCCAAGGGCTCCGGGGCCAAGAGCTCCATCACCGAGAAGCCGCAGGACATGGGCGGCATGATGATGGGGCCGCCGCCGAAGAACTGATCGCGTCCCACGGATCCGTCGGCCCCCGGGGAGCGTATCCCCGGGGGCCGTTCGCATCCGGGGGGAACGTTCCGAGCCGCTCACGCGTCTTAGAGGTGCCGGTGCAACGGATCGGTCGTTCCGCCGTCCTTTAGCCGGGGATGCCCGTTGTGGGGCCGTGGCCGATGCTAAAATGACACAGTGGCAGAATGCCAGATACCGTGAAGGGATGGGTGGGTCATTGGCAGGGCAAAGCCAACGGGGAGCTTGAGTTAGCTAAGCTGTTGATTTTGACTGTCTTAACGGCTATATTGCGCGACTAATTTTTGAACGGCCGTTCCGGGGCGCGTTCGCCACGGCCGGGCGTTGTGGAGTGAGGAGACAGTAATGGCGACCAAGACTCGAACCAAGCGGCGCGCGCTCCGTCCGGCGCAGATCGCCCGCGCGGTCGATGAGGGCCGGGAATCCCTGGACCTCTATCTGGATGAGATCAGCCGAGTCCCGCTGCTCACGCGGGACGAGGAGCTGGAGCTTGCCCGGAAGGCGTTCCGGGGCGACATCAAGGCGCAGGAGAAGCTGGCCCGCCACAACGTGCGGTTCGTGGTGTCGGTGGCCAAGAAGTTCCAGAACCGGGGCGTACCGCTGGTGGACCTGATCGGCGAGGGGAACCTGGGCCTGATGACCGCGGCCCGGAAGTTCGACCCCGATCGCGGCGTCAAGTTCATTTCCTACGCCGTGTGGTGGATCCGCCAGGCGGTGCAGGCGGCCATCGCCCGGCACGGCCGTCCGGTCCGCGTGCCGCTCAACCGCACCGCCGACCTGAGCCGGCTGGGCCGCACCACGACGCTGCTCAAGGAAAAGCTCGGCCGGATGCCCACCACCGAGGAGCTGGCGCGCGCGACCGGGCTCACGGTCGAGGCGGTGCGTTCGCTCTCGGCGCTCAACACCGAGGCGGTGCGGCTCGACCAGCCCACCCGGGACGGCGAGAATAGCGAGCGGATCGAGCGCTTCGCGGCCGACCAGGAGGGGACCGACTCCTCGGCCATCGCCAACAGCCAGACCTCCGACATCGAGTCGGCCCTGGCGACGCTCCCGCCCCGCGACGCCAAGGTGCTTCGGCTCTACTTCGGCCTCGACGACGGCAACGCCCGGACGCTCGAGGAGATCGGCCGGATGATGGGCGTTACCCGGGAACGCATCCGCCAGCTCCGCGACCGGGCGCTCACCCGCCTGCGCGAGGGCGAGACCGGCGAACGGCTGCGGGACCTGGTGGCCTGAGTATCTGGTGAGACGTGAGCGGTGAGAAGTAAGAAGGGGGTTCCTCGATCCGAGGAGCCCCCTTTTCACTTTTCACTTCTCACTCATTGAACATCCGAAGCACCCGCTGCAGGATCCCGCCGTGCTCCAGGTATTCGAGCTCGACGTGGCTGTTGAGCCGCACCACCGCCTGGAATTCGGTCCGCTTGCCGGCGTCGTCGACGGCGGTGACGGTCACCCGTCCGCCGGGGGTGAGCTTGTCGATCCCGGAGATCGCGTAGGTCTCGCGGCCGGTAAGGCCCAGCGAGTCGCGGCTCTGGCCCGGCGGATACGTCAGGGGGAGGACGCCCATCCCCACCAGGTTGCTGCGGTGGATGCGCTCGAAGCTTTCGGCGATCACCGCCTTCACGCCGAGGAGGACGGTCCCCTTGGCGGCCCAGTCACGGCTGGAGCCGGTGCCGTACTCCTTGCCCGCCAGGACGATCAGCGGGGTCTTCTCTCCGATGTAGCGCATGGCGGTGTCGTAGATCGAGGCGACCTCGCCCTCGGGGAGGTGGACCGTCCAGTTCCCCTCCTTATCGGGCGTGAGCGCGTTCTTGATCCGGGTGTTGCCGAACGTTCCGCGCATCATCACTTCGTGGTTGCCGCGCCGGGAGCCGAAGGTGTTCCAGTCGACCTGCTCGACCCCGTGGTCCTTGAGGTACCGCGCCGCGGGCCCGTTCTTGGGGATGGCGCCGGCAGGGGAGATGTGGTCGGTCGTCACCGAGTCGCCGAGGGCGGCGAGCACCCGGGCGCCCTTGATGTCGGCCAGTTTCGACGGCCTGGGCGCGAGCCCCTGGAAGAACGGCGGCTCCTGCACGTAGGTGCTCGCCTTGTCCCAGGCGTACCGGCTGCCGGTGGGGACCTCGAGCGCCTTCCACTCGGCGTCGCCGTCGAAGACGTGGCCGTACTCGTGGGTGAAGAGCTCGGGCTTGAGCGCCGCGGCCATCGTGTCGGCGATCTCCCGCTGCGACGGCCAGATGTCCTTGAGGAACACCGGCTCGCCCTTGTCGGAGATGCCGAGGGGCTCGGTGTTGAGGTCGGCGTCGACGCGGCCGATCAGGGCGAAGGCCACGACCAGCATCGGTGAGGCGAGGTAATTGGCCCGCACCTGCGGATGCACCCGGGCCTCGAAGTTCCGGTTCCCCGAGAGCACCGCCGCGCAGACGAGGGAGTGCTCGTCGATGGCCTTGGCCACGCCGTCGGGGAGGGGGCCGCTGTTCCCGATGCAAGTCGTGCAGCCGTAGCCCACCGTCTGGAACCCGAGCCGGTCGAGGAACGGCGTGAGGCCGGCGTCGCGGAGGTAGTCGGTCACCACGCGGGAGCCGGGGGCCAGGCTCGTCTTGACCCACGGACGGCTCCTGAGGCCCTTCTCCACCGCCTTCCGCGCCAGGAGGCCGGCGCCGACCATGACCGAGGGGTTCGAGGTGTTGGTGCAGGAGGTGATCGCGGCGATGACCACGGAGCCGTCGTGCAGCTCGCACGCCTCGCCGTTGACCTCGGTCTTCACCACCGGCGGTGCCGCGACGGCCGCGGCGCTCCCGTGGCCCCCTTCGTTCATCCACCGGCCGTAGTCCGCCTGGGCGAGTTCCTTCCGGGCCGCCGGCACCGTCGGCTGCATCAGGCCGGGGAGGCTCACGGCGAAGTTCTTCCGGAGCTCGCGGAGCGGCACCAGGTCCTGCGGCCGCTTGGGGCCCGCCAGCGAGGGCTCGATGGTCGAAAGGTCGAGTTCCAGGGTGTCGGTGAACTCCGGGTCGCGCACGTCGTCGGTGCGGAAGAGCCCCTGCTCCCTGCAGTAGCGCTC
>DATIEF010000291.1:0-8654 GCA_035455865.1 Gemmatimonadales bacterium
GTGACGGCGATCGACGGGTAGGTCTTATCGTCCTTGAGCCGGACGTTGAAGCGAGGCTGGTATTCCTTGATGAGGTTGTTCTCGAGGAGCAGCGACTCGGCCTCATTCGGCGTGACGATGGTCTCGAGGTCGGCGATGGTGCGGACCAGCATCCGGTGCTTGGGGGGATCGGCGGGGTCGGGCGCGGCGACGTAGCTCCGCACCCGGGACCTGAGGCGCCGTGCCTTGCCGACGTAGATGACCTGCCCTTCGGCATCCTTCCAGAGGTAGACGCCAGGGCCATCCGGGAGGGTGTCGAGCTTGCGCTGCAAGGCGTCGGCGATGTCGGCCATTCAGGTCGTTACCTGCCGGCCGGGACCATCCGGCGGACACGGGCGATCAGGCGCGCTGCCTGGGGAATGCCGAACAGCCGCGCCGCGCCGAGGTACGCCACGCCGAAGATCGCCAGGATGAGCAGGCCGCTGAGGGCGCCGGGATCGCCGCCGAGACCCTCGATGACTCCCCACGCCGCTCCCGCCGCGAGGGCTGCCGCAGCCCAGAGCTTGGCCAGCTCCACCACACGGATCCCCGTCCGGCCGATCCGGCGCCCGAGCGCGCGCTGGAGCAGGAAGAACTCGATCCAGCCGGCGATCCCCGCCGAGGCGGTGAGCCCCACCGGGCCCCAGCGGCCGTCGATGCCGAGGGCCTCGCGGATGGGGAACGCGGCGGCGTAGCCCAGGCCGATCACCAGGAACACCCGCAGGATCCCGATGTTGAGCGGCGTCCGGGTATCCCGCAGGGCGTAGAACGCCGACGAATAGAGCCGGGCCTGGGTGGTGGCCAGGAGTCCGATCGCGGCACCGCAGAGCACCGCCCAGACGGTGACGCTGTCGGCCGCGGTGAAGTGGCCGGCCTGGAAGAGGACCCGGGCGATGATGCGGCCCAGCGCCAGGAACGCCATCGCCGACGGCACGACGAAGAATGCGATCTCCCGGAGGCCGCCTTCCAGCCGGGTGCGGAGCTGGCCGGCCACCTCCTCCGCGCTGCCGAGGGCGCTCGACATCGCCGGCAGTTCCGCGGCCGAGACCGACATCCCGAAGAGGCTCACGGGAAGGATGAAAAGGGTCTGGGCGTAGGACAGGTGGGCCACCGCGCCGGTCGGGAGCGGGCTCGCCAGCATGATGTCGATGTATGAACTGATCTGGACGACGCCGCGGCTCACGAAGGCGGGGCCGAAATTGCGGATGACCTCGCGCACATGGGCGGACCCGTGGTCGAGCGATGGGCGGAACCCGCCGAGGAGGCGGAGGACTCGCGGCCACTGCACCAGGACCTGCAACCCGCTCCCGACCACCGACGCCCACGCGGCCACCACCGCCAGTTCGAATTCCGCGACCCGGTGCCCGAAGAAGAGCAGCGTCACGATGATGGTGAGGTTCCAGAGCACCGGCGCGGCGTACGACAGGAAGAACCGCCGATGGCTGTTGAGGACCCCGAGGCACCAGGCCGAGAGCACCAGGAGGCCGGTGCCCGGGAAGACGATCCGCACGAGCTCGATGGTGAGCGCGCGCTTCTCGCCGGTGAACCCGGGGACCACCAGGTCGATGAGCCAGGGGGTGGTGACGACGCCGATGGCGACCACGACCGCCATGGCGAGCGCCAGCAGTCCGCCGACCGCACCGGCGACGTCATCGGCCTCTTCCTTCCGGTCCTGCGCCAGCAGTCCGGCGTAGACCGGGATGAAGGACGCGGAGAGTGCCCCCTCGCCGAAGAGGTTCTGGAGGAAGTTCGGGACCTTGAACGCCGCCTGCCACGCGTCGGCAGCGACGCCGGCGCCGAGGTAGTACGCGATGACCTTCGTCCGGACCAGCCCCATCAGGCGGCTGGCCAGGATCCCCATGCCGACCAGCACCGCGCCTCGGCGGATGGCACGTTCGGAGTTCAGTCGCGGGATCCGGGCGGAAGGGTGGGAGGCCGGGGAGCGTCTTCGACGAGCCGCTGGAGGAACTGGTTCTCCTCCTGGAGGAGCTCGACTGCGCGGTGCAGGTCGTCGACCTCGCCCTCGAGGAGCTCCACCTTCTTGGCGAGTTCCGCCAGGGTGCCCGGCACCGGCTCCGGGCCCGCCACGCGCCGCGCAAAGGCGCGCCCGAGCGGCGACTCGAACAGGATCGCCAGCACCGGGATGATGAGCACCGCCAGGAGGACCGCGCCCAGGATGACCATTCGGGAGTCTACCGGGCGGGTGGAGGGGGTTCAAGGGCGGCGCCGTACCATCGGTCGACAGCCGCCGCCAGGTCGGTGAGGAATCCCGGGCCATAACGCGCCAGCCACGGCGCCACGGTGAGGGCCCGCTCCTGCGGGGCGCCGGCGGGTCGGAGGGTCGCCCGCAGCCGCTCGAGCTGGCGCAGCTCGGTGGACCCTTTGCGCTTGAAGGCCCGGACCAGCTTCCGTTCGGCGCGCTCCGCATCGAACAGGCTCCGGTCGCGGAGGCCCTGCATGGCGCGGACGAGGGTCGGATCGATGCCGGGCGCCATCCGCGCGAGGAGGTCGTACGCCGCGCCGATCCCGTCCCGCATCGTACCGAGCGCCACCAGGATGTCGGGGGGCAGCTGGCGCCGGGCGATCCGCGCTTCGGCCGCGGCGCCGTCACGCAGGATGTCGTCGATCGTGACCTCCAGCCTGGGGAGCAGTCGGTCGACGAACGGCTCGACCACGATCCCCGACCACCGCGGCACCGGGCGCTGTGGCGTCACCCCGAGGGCGGCGTAGACCGGCTCCGTGAGCGCGAGGTAGCGGAGCTCCCCGGGCCCGGCCACGTAGGCCACGGTGGGGAGGATCGACGCCTCGACCACGGGCCGGAGGAGCACGTTGGGCGACAGTCGGGCCGGCTGCTCGGCCGCGATGGCCGATAGTGCTTTGGGAGAGATCGGCTCCCCGCCCCGCCGGGTCGCGTAGCCGTCACCGGCGACCACGAGCCGGTCGCGTCCCGCCTTCCCCTCGAGCATCACGAGGGTGGCGCCATCGCCCACGACCACGCCGGGGTCCCGGCCCGCTGCGGCGAGTTCGGCGTGCCGGGCGGCGAGCCGCGCATCGATGGCGGGAGCCTCGTGTGCCGCGCGGAGGAGGAGCGGCGCCATCGCCTGGCGGGCGGCGGGATGCGTGGGATCGAAGCAGGCGATCCCGAGCGGAGCCAGCAGTTCGGCAAGCGCGCCCGCGAACGCGCCGCCGACGGTGGCGCCGGTCCGGTAGTGGCGGGCGAGCCACGCCAGCGTGTCGGCCCGGAATTCGGCGCCGTCGAGGTCCGCCTCCAGCTGGGCGAGTACATCGGCCACCGTCGGCGGGAGCGCCTCGCGGTACATCGGGGTGAGCGGCGCCGACGCCGGGCGATCGGGCAGGCGCACCTGGCGGAGCACGCCGTCGGTCGTGACCCACGAGGCGTGGGACGCCTCGGCAAAGTCGTGGTCGTCGCCGGCGAGCCAGAACACCGGGACGACCGGCCTCCGCCACCGGGCCTGAAGCCGGGCGGCGAGCGCGCGCGCCGACAGCGCCTTGTGGATGGTGTACGCCGGCCCGGTGAAGAGCCCGGGTTGCTGCCCGGTGGTGACGACCAGCACGTCCGGCGACCGGAGGTCGGCCTGGCGCGGGATCATCCCGGCGACCGGGACGAAGGCGTCGAGGACACCGGCCGACATCGTGGCCCGGCGCGCGTCCGGCCACTCGGGGCGCGCGATCGGCGTGTCGATGAAGCGGAGCGTCATCGACATCGCCCGGCGAAGATCGCCCGTGGTGCGCCCGGGCGGGGTCCGCCGCCATCGTAGTCGCCGAACCGATGGGCGACGTCGACGCCGGCCGAGGCCAGCAGGGATCCCAGTTCGGCGGGCGTGAAGAGGCGCACGCGCTCCGAATAGGTCCGCCCGTCGCGGGTCACGATCGTCTTGGTCACGAACCGTCCGTCGGGAGAGAGGGCGCGATCCACTGCCGTGATGAGCGCATCCGGGCCGTGTGCTTCGTGGGCGACCAGCGAGCGGCGGACGGTGTCCGCCTCCAGGAAGTCCAGCACGAACCACCCGCCGGGTCGCACCGTCCCGGCCATGGCGGCCAGGGCACTGGCGTGCTCGACGTCGGTATCAAAATAACCGAAGCTGGTGAAGAGGTTGACCGCGAGGTCGACCGACCGTGGACGGACGGGCGGATGCCGGAGGTCGGCGCGGATGAGGGGAGCGGCGGTCATTTCCCGGGCGCGGCGGAGGAGGCTGAGCGAGAGGTCGATCCCGACCGGGCGGGCGCCGGCCTCCGCCAAGGCCCGGGCGTGGCGCCCGGCGCCGCATCCGAAGTCGAGCACCCTCCACCCGTCCCGCCACGGCAGGGTGCGACGGAGGAGGGCCACCAGGCGCTCGGCGTCGGCATCGTCCCGGTGGGGATACAGGTGCAGGTACTCCTCGCCGAACCACTCCTCGAACCACTCGGTCATCTACCGACCCTTGTGATACGGCTCTCCCCGCAGGATGGTGAACGCCCGGTACAACTGTTCCGCCACGACGATCCGGGCGAGCTCGTGCGGCAGGGTGAGCGGGCCGAGGCTCCACCGCGCCGCCGCGCGCTGGATGAACGCGGGCGCGAGGCCCGTCGACCCGCCGATGACGAAGGCCACCGGACGGGCCTCGAGGCGCCAACGTTCCAGCCGGTCGGCCAGGCCCCGGCTGGTCCAGGGCGTCCCCTCCCGGGCGAGCGCCACCACGGTGGCGCCTTCGGGCAGCACCGCCCCCAGCCGGTCGGCCTCCGCGGCCTGGCGGGAAGCGACGTCCTTGACCCGGCCCGCCTCCTTCACCTCGCGCTCCGTGACCTCGGCATAGTGCCGGAGCCGGCCCAGGTATTCATCGCACGCCGCGCGGAAGCCGGGGCCCCGCAGGGCCCCGACGGCCGTGAGCGCCAGGCGCATCAGGCGTAGAGGCCGCGCAGGCGGTGCACCGCCGCGACCCGCTCGATCGACAGCATGTACGCCGCGATGCGATTGTTGACCTTCTGACGATCGGCCATGCCCACGACCTCGTCGAACGAGCGCACCATGATGCGTTCGAGGCGCTGGTTGACGGTGTCGAGGTCCCAGAAATAGCCGCCGCGGTCCTGGACCCATTCGAAGTAGCTCACGGTGACGCCGCCGGCGTTGGCCAGGATGTCCGGGATGACGAAGATCCCCTTCTCCTCGAGGATCTTGTCGGCACCGGCCGTGGTGGGACCATTGGCCCCCTCGCAGATCACCTTGGCGCGGATGCTCCTGGCATTCTCGCTGGTGATGACGTTCTCGAGCGCCGCCGGCACTAGGACCTCGCAGTCGAGGCCGAGCAGATCGGCGTTGCTCAGCGACTCGCCCTTGGAATAGCCCTGCAGGAACCGGTGATCGCGGACCCAGGCGAGCACGTCGGGGATGTCGAGGCCCTTGGGGTTGTGGATGGCCCCTTGCTTGTCGCTCACGGCCACGATCGTGGCGCCCTGCTCGTGGAGCAGCTGGGCCGTGATGGACCCGACGTTGCCGAACCCCTGCACCGCCACCCGCGCGCCCTTGAGCGGCATCTTGAGCCGCTTGAGCGCCTCGCGGGTCACGAGCATGCAGCCGCGGCCGGTGGCCTCCCGCCGCCCGAGCGAGCCGCCCATCTCGATCGGCTTGCCGGTCACCACCGCGGTCACGGTGTGGCGCTTGTGCATGGAGTAGGTGTCCATGATCCACGCCATCACCCGCTCGTTGGTGTTGACGTCGGGCGCGGGGACGTCCGAGTCCGGGCCCAGCGTGTCGATGATGGCCGAGGTGTAGCGCCGGGTGAGGCGCTCGAGCTCGGTGTTCGACATCGTGGCCGGGTCGCAGATGACGCCGCCCTTCGCGCCGCCGAACGGGACGTTGACGACCGCGCACTTCCAGGTCATCCAGGCCGCGAGCGCCTTCACCTCGTCGAGCGTGACGTTCATGTCGAACCGGATGCCGCCCTTGGCGGGGCCGCGGGAGGTGTTGTAGAGCACCCGGTAGCCGGTGTAGACCTCGACCTCGCCGTTGTCGCGGAGCACCGGCACCGACACGATGATCTGCTTCTCGGGGTTGCGGAGGACCCGGTAGAGCCCCTTGTCGAGGCTCAGCTTCTGGGCGGCGAAGTCGAAGCGCGACATCATCGCCTCGAAGGGGTTCTCCTCGTGAAGGAAGGTGTCCTTCTCGGGGCGCATCACGTTCTGGGTCGGACGGGGACTTGCGGTGGTCATACGGGTTGGCGCAGTTCTCCTGGCGCGGTCAAAGGGACAACAGCTCGGCGGGCGTCACGACGGCGTCGAGGCCCGATACGAACGCCTCCCCGCCCCGCTCCCACGCGAGGTCGAGGATGGCGACCAACGGCTCGGGGGCCCCGGCGGGCCACCGGTCACGCAGCTTCACGGCATCCTTCTCGGTGATCACGACGTGGTCCGCCTTGCGCGCGGCGCCGGCCAGCCACGCGACGTCCTCGTCGCGGTACGCATGATGGTCCTTCCACGTGGCCACCTGCACGGCGGCCCCGGTCAGCTTGACCTGGCCCACGAACGCATCCGGATCGCCGATGGCGGACGCCGCCACGACCCGCTTGCCGCCCAGGACCTCGGCGGGAAACCGGCGCCCGCTCACGAGGCCCTCGAGCGCGGTGAGCCCGAGGTGGGCCACCGCCACCGGCCCCGCGACCTGCCGTTCGAGCGCGGCCGCGAGTTCCGCCGCCGCCGCCGCCGTGGCACGCTTCCGGGTGACGACCACGGCGTCGGCCCGCCGGAGCGCCTCCCACCCCTCGCGCCAGGGCCCGGCGGGCAGCGTCCACCGGACCGCGCGGGTGGCCTCGGCGCTCACCACGAGCACGTTGAAGTCCCGCAGCACGTCGAGCCGCTGGAATGCGTCGTCGAGCACCAGGACCTGGGCGCCCTTGGCCACCGCGAGCGCCGCACCGGCCGCGCGGTCGGGGTTGGCCACCACCGCCCCGGACGGGACCGACCGGGCGTGGACCAGCGTCTCGTCGCCGCTCCCGTAGCCGCGGAGGAGGATCCCCGGCACCATGCCCCGCGCTGCGTAGTGCCGGGCGATCCAGATGGCGACCGGTGTCTTGCCCGACCCGCCGACGGTGAGGTTCCCGACCGCCACCGACGGCAGCGGCAGGTCGGTGCGCTCGAACCAGCCCCGGCGGTAGCCCCACGCCCGCACGATCATCACGGCGCGATAGGCGAACGAGAACGGCAACAGCGCCAGCCGGACCAGGCGCGCGTCGATCCGGCGGCTCGTCCAGAGCCAGCGGATGATCCGGTGTGCGTCGCCCCGCCGCGCGGTCATGGGTCGTCCCTGGTAAGTTCGCCCAACGCGGCCGCCGCCTGCCGCATCCCGTCCTCGAGCCCCGCCGGCCCGGCCCCCACCGCGAACGGCTCGGCGTACCGCACCGCGATCCGGGCGAAGGGCTTCGGCAGGCCGAACCGGTCCCACGAGCGGAACCGCCACGCCCGGCTCGCGACCGCGTGGAGCGCCACGATGAGCGCTCCGCTCCGCTGGGCCGCCGCCACCACCCCGGGCTTGAGCTCCCGCCGCGGCCCCTGCGGGCCATCGGGCGTGAAGGCCACGGTGTGTCCCTCGTCGAGCTCCCGCACCGCGCCCAGGAGCGCCCTGGCGCCGCCGCGGGTGCTCGACCCGCGGACCAGCCGGTAACCGAGCGCCGACCCGAGATCGGCCAGGTACCCACCGTCGCGCGCCTCGCTCACCACCAGGGTGATCCCCTGTCCCCGGTGGTGCCACACCAGCGGCAGCAGGGACTCGTGCCAGCACATCATCACGATCGGCCGGCCTGACTTGAGCGCCGCATCCCATCGCTCTGCGCCCTCGGGTCGCATCCGCCAGGTGAGGCCGAGCCCGCGGACGAGTGCCGGCCCGAGCACCGCACCGACCGCGGGCGGGATCCGGATCCTCATCGGTCGAGGAGCCCGGCGGCGGCATCGGCCACACGAGCCGCTGCGCCCGGGCCGCCGAGCCGGCGCCGCACCTCCGCGAGGCCGGCGAGCTGCGCCGTCCGGGCCGTCGACGCCGGGTCGAGGAGCGGCCCGACCGCGGCAGCGAGCTCGCCGACGGTGACCCTTCCCTGGAGGATCTCCGGCACCACCTCGCGCTCGGCGATCAGGTTCACCAGGCTGAACCAGGGCACGTCGGTGAGCCGGCGTCCGATGATCCAGGTGAGCGGGTGCACCCGGTAGGCCATGACCATCGGCACGTCGGCCAGCGCGCATTCGAGCGTCGTCGTCCCCGACTTGGCCAGCGCCGCATCGGCCGCCGCGAACACGGGCACCGGATCGCCGTGGTGCAGGATGAGCGGTCCCGGCTCCGGGTATTCGCCCGCCGGCGTCGCGGCCACCACCGCGTGGGTGCAGCGCCCCTCCCGGAGCATCCGTGCGGCCGTGTCGCGGAAGGTGGGCCAGAGCGCCCGGACCTCCTGCCCCCGGCTCCCCGGAAAGATACCCAAGACCCGGGAATCGGGGGGGAGTCCGAGCCCTTCCCGAGCCGCCGCACGGGAAGGCCAGGACCGATCGAGCAATGGATTGCCCACGTAGGAGGAGTCGAGGCCCAGGTCCCGGTAGAATCGCTCCTCGAACGGGAGGATGACCGCCAGGAGGTCGACGGTGCGTCGCAGCACCTTGAT
>DATIEF010000292.1:0-4377 GCA_035455865.1 Gemmatimonadales bacterium
CGGCGTGTGGTGCTGGTCCACGCGCTCGGCAACGCCCTCCTCCCGGTCATCACCGTCCTCGGCCTCGACTTCGGCAGCTACCTGACCGGGTCGATCCTCACCGAGACGATCTTCTCCTGGCCCGGGGTCGGGCGGTACGTGCTCGACGCGATCACCAAGCGCGACCTGCCGGCGGTCCAGGGGAGCATCCTTTTCCTGTGCGTGACGTTCGTGTTCGTGAACCTCATTACGGATATCTGCTATGCGAAAGCCGACCCACGGGTGGCGTTTGAATAGGCGCACGGACGCTGGGGCACGGGGACACAGGAACGCCGGACTCTTTCTCATCGCCCTCGCGCTGGCCGCGGCACTGCCGGTCCGCCTCCCCGCCCAGTCGCTCCAGCAGCGCCTCGAGCGCCGCCTTTCGGCCACGCCGTGGGACCGGAGCCTCTGGGGGATCGCCGTCATCGACGACAAAGGGAAGCTCCGCTACGGCGTCAACCAGGACCGGCTCTTCATCCCGGCAAGCAACACGAAGCTCCTCGTCACGTCGGTCGCATCGGCGCTCCTGCCGCCGGACTGGACGGTCAAGACCAGCGTCTACGCCGCCGGCCCCGTCACCGACGGCGTGGTCGAGGGGGACCTCGTCCTCTACGGACGGGGCGACCCGACGCTCGGCCGTTCCAAGCGCTGCTACAGCGTCGACACCACGCTCGCCGGCGTGTGCGACACCGACCCCTACTTCGAGCTCCGCCAGCTCGTGGGAGGGCTCAGGGCGCGCGGCGTCACCGCCGTGGCGGGCGACCTCGTGGGCGACGGGAGCTACTTCGAGACCGAGACCGTGAACCCGTGGTGGGAGGGGTACGACCTCAACTGGTGGTACGCGGCCCCGGTGACGGGACTCGCCTTCAACGACAACAGCGTGGACATCCGCTGGGGGCCCGACACCCTGCGCGGCGGGCCGGCGCTCCTCAGCATCTCGCCCCTCGTGGGCGACCTCACGCTCGAGAACCGCACCCGCACCCGAGCCGACAGCTCGCCCACGACGATCGACTTCTTCCGGACGCCCGGCACCCTCGCGCTCTGGGCCGAAGGGGATGTCAACCGCGCGAGCCACGGGGGGCTCGAGTCGTTCGCGATGCCCGACCCCAACCTCTTCACCGCCCGCGCCTTCCGGCAGGTCCTGGCCGACTCCGGGATCAGCGTCCTCGGCACCACACGCTCCACCACGGACAGCCTCGAGTACCAGGCCGCGCGGAACACGCCGGCCTTGGCGGAGGCCGCCGGTCGGCCGCTCAAGGACTGGATCTTCCCGATCCTCAACACCAGCCAGAACTGGTACGCCGAGATGCTGCTCAAGCAGCTGGGGAAGGTCTTCGGCAAGGCGGGGAGCTGGAAGGAAGGATTGGCGGTGGAACGCCGGTTCCTGGTGGACTCGATGCACGTCGACTCCACCCAGTTCGCCACCGAGGACGGATCGGGGCTCGCGGCGTCGGACCTCGTGAGCCCGCTCGCGTTCACCCAGATCCTCCGCTACACCCGGAGCCACCGCGGGTGGGCCACCTTCGAGCCCGGCCTCCCGCTCGCCGGGGCGCCGGGGTCGCTCAAGGACCGGTTCCAGGGGACGCCGCTCGCCGGCAGGGTGCGCGCCAAGACCGGCAGCATCGGTCGCGTCAACACGCTGTCGGGATTCATCGAATTCCCCGACGGGAAGGTCTGGACCGTGTCGGTCCTGGCCAACCACCACGCCCAGCACGGGCGGGACGCGCTGGCGGAGATCGACTCGCTCGTCGTCGACATCGGACGGAGCAGGAAGTAGCTAGGAGAAGGAGAAGGAAGAGGAGGAGAAGCAAGGAGAAGGGAAAAGGAAAAAGGGGGCAGCCGTTCGCGATCTCGAATGGCGGCCCCGCTTCCTTCTCCTTCTCCTTCTCCTTCTCCTTCTCCTCCTGTTCCTTCTTACATCTCACGTCTTCTCGTCAAAGATCTTGAGATCCGACGAGTGCCCCGGATTGACCTTGGCCTTCGGGTTGATCCGGTGGACGGCATTGTTGACCGCGGTGCATGCCTCGGCCACGCCGGTGGCGATGAGCTTGAGCTTTCCGGGATAGGACACCACGTCGCCGGCGGCGTAGATGCCCGGCACGTTCGTCTCCATCACCTGGCTCACCTTGATGTCGGCCTTCTCGGTGTCCAGCCCCCACGCGTTGATGGCGCCCAGGTCGGAATGGAACCCCAGGAGCGGCACGATCGCGTCGACGGCGATCCGCTCCTCTGCGCCGGTCTTGGCGTGCCGCAGGGTGGCGCCGTCGATGCGCGCCGTGCCGTGGATGGCCGAGACCTCGGTGAAGGTCCGGAGGTCGACCTTCCCCTGTTCGGCGAGCTTCTGCACCTGGTCGATCGTGGCCTGGTGGGCCCGGAACTGGTCCCGTCGGTGGATCAGCGTCACGCTGCGGGCGATGCCGTTCAGGTGCAGCGCCCAGTCGAACGCCGAGTCTCCGCCGCCGACCAGGAGCACGCGCTGCCCCGCCAGCTCCGCCGGCTCCCGGATGTGGTAGCGGAGCCCCTTCCCTTCCCACTGCTCCGATCCCTCGAGCGGAAGGGTCCGGGGCGAGAAGGCCCCGATCCCCGCCGCGAGCACGATGGTCCGCGTCGGATAGCTGTCAGCGGTCGTGTCGAGGATGAAGAGCTCCTCGCCGTCGCGCGTTTCCCGCCGGAGGCCGGTGACCGTCTGGCCGAGGTGGGCCGTCGCGCCGAACTGCAGCCCCTGGTGCACCATCGCGGCCACGAGGTCCTTGGCCAGCACCTTGGTGAACCCCGCCACATCGTAGATGTGCTTCTCGGGGTAGAGCGCCATCAGCTGGCCGCCGAGCTCCGGCAAGGCATCGATGATCCGGCACGACGCCCCGCGCATTCCGGCGTAGAACGCGCCGAAGAGTCCGGTCGGGCCACCGCCGATGATGGTGATGTCGGTCGTGGGTTGCGAGTGTGAGGTCAAGTGGTCGATCGTCGTTGGTCGTGGGTCTTGGGTCTTGGGTCGTGGGTCGCGGGTCTTGAGTCCTGACACCCGGCCCAGCACCGCCCGAATATAGCAGCGACACGCTTCCGTCCCCGCCCCTAAGCCGGCAGATTCCCCCGATGATCGAGCATATCTCGGACACGGCTCGCTGGGTGGCGTACTACCGGGCGATGGAGACGGACCGCCCCGATGCGCTCTTCCGCGACCCGTACGCGCGCCGCCTGGCGGGCCCCGTGGGCGAGGCCATCGTCGATCGGGTGCACCGCGGCCGCCAGATGGCGTGGGCGATGATCGTCCGTACCGCGGTCTTCGACGAGATCATCCTCGACCAGGTCACCTCTCACGGCGTCGACCTGGTGGTGAACCTCGCCTGCGGCCTCGACACCCGCCCCTGGCGCCTGCCGCTGCCGCCTGACCTTCGATGGGTGGACGTCGACCTTCCCGGCATCCTTGAGGCCAAGACCTCCGCGCTCAGCGGCGAACGCCCGACCTGCCGCTACGAGGCCGTCCCCACCGACCTGACCGATCCCGCGGCGCGCGACGCGCTCCTCTCCCGCCTGGCGCCGGCCGGCCAGCAGGCGCTCATCGTGACCGAGGGCCTCCTGATCTACCTCCTGCCGGAACAGGTGCTCGACCTGGCGCACGCGCTGCATCGTCCGGCTGCCTTCCGGTGGTGGCTCACCGACCTTGCGAGTCCGCGGCTCCTCAAGATGCTGGCCCGTTCGTGGGGCTCCACGCTCGAACGCGGCAACGCGCCATTCCGCTTCGGCCCGGCGGAAGGCACCGCCTTCTTCCGGCCAGCCGGCTGGAGGGAAGCGATCTTCCGCTCCACGCTCGAGGAAGCCCGCCGGCTCCGTCGCGAGATGCCGAGGATGTGGCTCTGGCGCCTCCTCGGCCGGCTCTCCTCCGCCAAGGAGCGGGAATCGGTGCGCCGGATGTCCGGCTACGTCCTGCTCGAACGCGCTGCGGCCTGAACCGATCACCGAACGCCACCTCGACCGACCCGGAGCGCCGATGTCCGACACCACCCCGCAGAGCCTTGCCCACCACGCCCGCTACGTTCCCGGATTCCACTTCGTGGCCACCGGCCTCCTGGCGATCAACTTCATCTGGAGTCTCATCGAGCTCGTGAAGCACCCCGGGGCCGGGACCGTCGATGGATCACTGGTCGCGGTGGCGCTCCTGCTCCTCCTCTGGTACACCCGTGCCTTCGCGGTGGGTGTCCAGGATCGGATCATCCGACTCGAGGAGCGCACCCGGATGGAGCGCCTCCTGCCCGCGGACCTGAAGCCCAGGATCCCGGAGTTCACCCGAGCCCAACTGATCTCACTGCGTTTTGCGCCGGACCAGGAACTTCCGGCGCTCGCCCGGAAGGTCCTGGC
>DATIEF010000293.1:0-5184 GCA_035455865.1 Gemmatimonadales bacterium
GTACATCACCGGCGCCACCGACCAGCGCCTCGAGGGCGACTTCAAGGCCGCCGTGACCACGCCCGACGGCCGGAGCGCCAAGGGTTACACCGTGCTCCTCCCGGTGGGCAACAGCGAGCAGCTGCTGCAGGCGCTCGACGCCGCCAAGGTGCAGGTGAGCGCCAAGGAGGACAGCGGCACCTTCGCCACGATCCTCCTCGGCCTCCTGCCGTACGTGCTCATCTTTGCGCTCGCGATCTTCTTCCTCCGCCAGATGCAGGCGGGCGGGAACCGGGCGTTCAGCTTCGGCAAGAGCAAGGCCAAGCTCCTGACCGGCGATACCCCCAAGATCACCTTTGCCGACGTGGCCGGCGCCGACGAGGCCAAGGTCGAGCTGCAGGAGATCATCGAGTTCCTGAAGGATCCGCAGAAGTTCACCCGCCTGGGCGGCCGGCTCCCCAAGGGCGCGCTCCTCGTGGGCGCGCCGGGCACCGGCAAGACGCTCCTCGCCAAGGCCGTCGCCGGGGAGGCGGGGCGCCCGTTCTTCTCGATGTCCGGGTCCGACTTCGTCGAGATGTTCGTCGGCGTCGGCGCCTCCCGCGTGCGCGATCTCTTCGAGCAGGGGAAGGCCCACGCGCCCTGCATCATCTTCATCGACGAGATCGACGCCGTCGGGCGCCACCGCGGCGCCGGCCTGGGCGGCGGGCACGATGAGCGGGAGCAGACGCTCAACCAGCTCCTGGTCGAGATGGACGGCTTCGAGTCGAACGACGGCGTCATCCTCATCGCGGCCACCAACCGCCCCGATGTCCTCGACCCGGCGCTCCTCCGGCCGGGGCGCTTCGACCGCCAGATCGTGGTGGACGTTCCCGACGTGAAGGGCCGCGAGGGGATCCTCCGCGTCCACACCCGCAAGATCCCCCTCGGCGCCAACGTCCGGCTCGACGTCGTGGCCCGGGGCACGCCGGGGATGGCGGGCGCCGACCTGGCCAACCTCGTCAACGAGGCGGCCGTCCTCGCTGCGCGCCGGAACAAGTCGCTGGTCGACATGGCGGACTTCGAGGACGCCAAGGACAAGGTGATGCTCGGCCTCGAGCGCCGCTCGCTGGTGCTCACCGAGGACGAACGCCGGCTCACCGCGTACCACGAGGCCGGGCACACGATCGTCCTGGTCAAGACGCCGGGCGCCGACCCGGTCCACAAGGTCACCATCGTCCCCCGCGGCCGCGCGCTTGGGCTCACGATGTGGCTGCCGGAGACCGACCGCCACGGCGCGTCGAAGGAGCTGCTCCTGGGCCAGCTGGCGGTGGCCTTCGGCGGACGGGTGGCCGAGGAGCTCGTCTTCGGTCCGGACAAGGTGACCACCGGTGCCGGCGGCGACATCCAGCAGGCCACCAAGATCGCGCGCCAGATGGTGACGCGGTACGGGATGAGCGACAAGATCGGGATGATGGCCACCAGCGAGGCCGAGACCGAGATCTTCCTCGGCCGCGAGTTCGGCCAGCGGCGCGAGGTGTCGGAGCGCACCGCCGAGATGGTGGACGAGGAGGTCAAGCGGCTCATCGACGAGGCGTACCGCCGTGCGCGCAACATCCTCGAGTCCGAGCGCGAGCTGCTCGACCGGATGGCGGCGACCCTCCTCGACCGGGAGACCATCGACCGCGACGACGTCGACCTCCTGGTGCAGGGGAAGCCTCTCCCGCCCCGACCCGAGCCGCCGGCGCCCACCGCGCCGGCGCCGGTCCTGAGCTCCGCGCCCAAGCCGGCGCCGGGGCTCGGCCCGATCCTCGGCGCACCGCCCGCCAAGCCCGCCGGGGCGTGAAGGCCGGAGCGCTGCCGGTCCACGGACCGCGCGCCGTCGTCGCGGCGCTGGCAGCGCACGGATGGGAGGCCCACCGGGCCGAGGCCGCCGCGAGCGGTCTCGGCCCGGTCGCGTTGCACCTGCGCGAGGTCCCGGCGCCCGCCATCGAGGCGCTCGTGGTCTGGAACGGGAAGGCCGCGCTCGACCTCCTGACCGGTCCCGATTGGGTCATCATCGCGGGGACCCGGAGCCGGGTGAGCGCCCTCGCGCGCCCGTGGACCGTGCCGCCGGAATTGTCGGAACTTGCGGTGGCCGTCGGGATGGCGCTCCCCGCCGACCCGGTGCCGGAGTGGGTCACCGCCCGCGGGCGCATCGCGCTCGAGCGCGGCGTCCTCGTCGGGATCGTGAACGCCACCCCGGACAGCTTCAGCGATGCCGGCGCGCTCGCCTCGGTCGACGCCGCGGTGGCGCACGCCGCTCGGCTCCTGGTCGACGGCGCAACGATGCTCGACGTCGGCGGGGAGTCGACCCGTCCCGGCGCTGCTCCGGTGCCGGTCGAGGAGGAGCTCCGACGCGCCGTTCCGGTGGTCGAGGCGCTCGTGCGCCGATTCCCGGACACGCCGGTATCGATCGACACCGTCAAGGCGCCGGTGGCCCGTGCCGCGCTCGGGGCCGGTGCGTGGTCGGTCAACGACGTGAGCGGGCTCCGCCTCGATCCGGCTATCGCGGCTGCCGTGCGCGCCACTGGCGCCGGGATCATCCTGATGCATTCGCGCGGCGCCTTTTCCGAGATGGCCACCTTCGAGCACACGGAGTACCCGGCGGGCGTGGTCGATGGCGTGGCCGCCGAACTCGGTGCGGCCGTGGCGCGGGCGACGGGGGAGGGGATCGCCGCGGACCGGATCGTGGTGGATCCGGGGTTCGGGTTCTCCAAGACCGCCGAGCAGAACCTGGCGCTCCTCGACGGACTGGCGGGGCTGGCCGGGCTTGGGAGGCCGATGATGGTCGGCCCCTCGCGGAAGCGATTCCTGGGCCACGCCACCGGTCGCGACCTGGCCGACCGCGACCGCGCCACGGCGGCGGCCTGCCTCCTGGCCTGGGAGCGCGGCGCCCGGCTCTTCCGGGTGCACGAGCCCGCGGCCGTGCGCGATGCGCTGGCGCTCGCCCGCTCCGTGGGCGGCGCCTGATGCCGGTGTCCCAGATCCACTTCCTGGCGCCCACCTGGCGCGATGCGCTCGAGGTGGCGCTCGTCGCGTACATCATCTACCGCCTGCTCCGGTTCCTGGCCGGCACCCGCGCGCTCCAGATCGTCTTCGGGGTGCTGGTCCTGCTCGTGGCCTACGTGGCCGCGTTCCTCCTGAAGCTCACGATGATCACCTACCTCCTGGGCGTGCTCTTCACCTACGGGGCGTTCGCGGTCATCGTCGTCTTCCAGCCCGAACTGCGGCAGGCGCTGGCCCGGCTCGGGCGATCGCCCTTCCTCCGCGCGTTCACCGCCGGCAGCGCCGACCGGGTCACCGAGGCGGTGGCGGATGCGGTGGAGCGCCTGGCCCGGAACGCCACCGGCGCCATCATCGTGCTGGAGAAGGACGCCGCGCTCGACGAGTACGTCCGCACCGGCACGGCCATGGATGCGTCCGTTTCCGCCGACCTGCTGGCCACGATCTTCACCCCGTACTCGCCGCTCCACGATGGCGCGGTGCTCATCCGCGGCGACCGCATCATCGGCGCCGGGTGCATCCTGCCGCTCACCCAGTTCCCCGTCACCGACCGCGCGCTCGGCACCCGCCACCGCGCCGCCCTCGGCCTCTCGGAGGAGACCGACGCGCTGGTGCTCGTCGTCTCCGAGGAGAACGCGTCGGTGTCGCTCGCGTGCGAAGGGCGGCTGGCGCGGTCGCTCACCTTCGACCAGGTGCGCGCGGTGCTCGACGGGCCCTGGCCCCCCGACCTCCGGCAGTTCGACCCGACCCCGCTCATCACGGGCGCATGACCGACCCCATCCGGACCGCGGCGCGCGCGCGGGTGGCCGCCACCGCCGGCCTCACGGCGCTCCTCGGCTACGTGCTGACCCTGGCGCCCACCGTGTCGCTCTGGGATTCGGGGGAGTTCATTGCCGCGGCCAAGGATCTCGGCGTCCCGCACCCGCCCGGCTCACCGCTCTTCGTGCTGCTGGCGCATACGTGGGCTGCACTCCTCCCGCTCGGCACCTTTGCCTGGCGGGTCAACCTGTTCTCCGCCGTGGCCGGCGCCGCCACGGTGGCGTTCCTGGCGCTCGCGTGCTTTGAGATCCTCCGGCGCCGCGCGGCTACCACCGGAGCGGAAGCTGGCGCGGTCGCCGCGGCGCTGGTGGCAGGGTTCACCCTGACCCACTGGCAGAATTCGAACGAGACCGAGGTCTACTCGATCGCCACGGCGATGGTGGGCGCGGTGCTCTGGCTCGCGCTCCTCTGGCGCGGGGAGCGTGACGCCGCCGCCGCTCCCGGCGCGACGCCTGGCCCCGACCGGCCGTCGCGCTACCTGCTCCTCATCCTCTACATCTTCGGCCTCGCGGTCGGCGACCACCTCCTGACGCTGCTGGCGGGGCCGGCGGTGGTCGCGTTCCTGTGGGCCGAAGAGCGGAGGGTGTCGGTCGAGGTGGCGGTCGTGGCCGCGGTGTGGGCCGTGCTCGTCGCCACCGGGCTCGGCTCGACGGTGCTCCTGCTCGTGGCAGGTGCGGGGCTCGCCGCAGCATTTCTCCTGGCGGCGCGCGCCCGGCGGCTCGACGTGGCGGTGCTCGGCGCCGCCGTCGCCGCGCTGGGTGTCTCGACCTATCTCTTCCTCCTCATCCGCTCCGGCCAGCATCCGTTCCTCAACGAGGCCCAACCCGACACGTGGGAACGGCTCGTGGCCGTGATCCGCCGAGCGCAGTACCCCGTGCGGACACCGTTCGACGACCCGACCATCGCCCACGGCGCCACCAACCCGGGGCGGAGCCTGGGAATGATCTGGCTCCAGCTGCAGGACTACGGCCAGTACTTCTCGTGGCAGTGGGGCGCGTCGCTTCCGGACGTCGCGCGTGGCGTCGTCGCGACGGCGTTCGTGTCGCTCGGGTTCTTCGGGAGCCGGTCGCAGTGGCGCGAGGATCGCTCGGCGTGGTGGCTCTGCTTCGTCCTCTGGCTCGTGTCGGGGCTTGGCCTCGTCGCGTACATGAACTTCAAGCCCGGCGCGAGCCACGCGTGGACCCAGTATCCCGACCCCGCGGACCACGAGGTCCGGGACCGCGACTACTTCTTCGTGCTGAGCTTCCTCGTCTGGGGATGCTGGGCGGGGCTGCAGTTGGCGCGCCTGGCCTCGCGCTGGTGGGGGCGTCGTGGCGGGTGGCGAATAGCGGGAGGCGTGGCCGCCGCGTGCGTACTGGCGCCGCT
>DATIEF010000294.1:0-3241 GCA_035455865.1 Gemmatimonadales bacterium
AGTCGACGTGACGCCCCGGTCATGGACCGGCGAGCAACCATCCCGGCGCCTCGTGCATCAAAGACGTTGTACGCAGCACCGAAGCCGTCTCACGACCCGCGACCCGTGACCCGTGACCCGCGACCCACGACTCAGGACCCACGACTCAGGACCCACTACGATGGTCATGCTCACTTCCCTCGAACCGATTCGGACCTATGATGTCGTCGACCGCGATGGTCGTGTCATCGGACAGGTGATCCAGCCGGCCGAGGCCGGGCTCGTGGGGCAGGGCACGATGCTGCTCCGCCGGCCTGTGCCGGCGATCCGGACCCAGCGGCCGCCAAGTGCGGCCTGATGTCATAGATCCCACCCAATGCGGCGACGGGGCCCCCGGGATGATCCGGGGGCCCCGTCATTTTCCGGCGGTGCGCCCGGGTCAGTGGGCCGACGCGACCAGCGCCTGCAGCCGGGCGCGCACCTCCGGGTCGGCATCGCTCCAGGCCTCCTGGAGCCGTCCGATGTAAGCCTCGGCGCTGTCCCTCCGCCCCGCCGCCAGGAAGCCCCGTGCCATCCCGTAGTCGAGCTCCGACCGGGGCTCGTAGCGGCCCATCGCGTCGAGCGGGGCGGCATATCCGGCGCGGAACACCGCGATGGCGCTGTCGGCGTTGCCGAGCTTGAGGTAGGCCTCGCCGAGGAGGGCGTTGACCTCGGTCCAGCCGGCCACGCCCCAGCGGGCGTGCTGCAGGGCGTCCACCGCCGCCTGCCAGCGCCCGCCGTCGTATGCGATCATCCCCTGGACCGCCGCGGGCAGCAGCCAATCCCGGCCGTAGTAGCTGAGCCGGGCCACCCGGTCGATGGAGTCGCCGATGGCCGCTAGCGCCACGGTGTCGCCGGCGGCCGAGAGGGCCGCGGCCTTGAGCGCCCAGTGCCAGGCGCGGGCGCGGGCCTCGTCGCCGTTGGTGACCCGTTCGGGCACCGACCGGATGATCGGCGTCATCACCGCGGCGGCCTGGCGCGGGCGTCCCAGGCGGGTCAGCGTGTTCGACCGCATCAGGTCGAGGCCCTTGCCGATCGCGGGATCGACCATGCGGACGCTGTCCATTTCCGCGAGCGCCGCGCGGTAGCGTCCCCGCTCCCGGAGGTAGATCGCCGAGATGTCCTCCTCGGAGCCCCGGAGCTCCGGTCCCCCGATGCGGCGCCACACGGCCAGGGCGGAGTCGACCGCGGCGTAGTGCCGCGCCATCAGGAGCGTGCGCACCATCCGGTCCTGGTAGCCGCTCTCGTTGCGGGAAAGGGCGAGGGCCCGTTCCTCCGCCTCGATGGCCTCGTCGAACCGCCCGCCGTAGGAAAGCGCGGTGGACAGGTTGTCCCACGCCACCGGCAGGTCCGGTTGGAGTCCCACCCAGCGGAAGGCCGCCTTGACGGCGTCGGGCAAGGCGCCGCGGGTGACGCGCACCGCGACGAGGCCGCCGTATCCCACGCATGGCGCACAGGGGCCGGACCCCGCCTCGAGCGCGAGCGAGTCGAGCGCCAGCTCCCGCTGCAGCACCGTGTCGGCGGCGTCCCAGCGCCCGTGGTTGACGTACGTGTCGGCCAGGAGCGCGTAGGCGCGGGGATCGGTGGGGAACGCCGCCACGAGCGCCCGGCCCAGCGCCTCGGAGCGGTCGCGCTCGCCGGCGTGCATCGAGCGTTCGACGGCCTCGCTCGCGCGGTCCCAGTCCGAGGCCCGGGAGGCGTGGCGCTCGAACAGGCGCTGCAGCCGGTCGACGAGCGGCCAGTCGTCACCGCCGCGCGCCATCGCCAGCCGGGCGAGCACCGCACTCACGAAGCCGGAGTCGAGGGCCACGGCGCGATCGAACTCCGCCTGCGCATCGGCCACCCGCCCTTCCTGCAGCGCATTTTCACCCGTCACGTAGTGCTGGTACGCCTCGACGCTGGCGGTCTCGACCGACGCGAGGTGCGGCCCCGGCCCCGTGGCATTCAGGAAGGAGAGCAGGCGCGCAGCGGCGCCGTCCGCCAGGGCGAGCGGCTCGGGCGCCGAGGCGACGATCACCCGCGCCAGCCGGGCCCGCGCGACGTCGACGACGTCGAGCTCGAGGATGAGGGCGGTGTCGGCCGGGGTGAGGGCGCCGGTCACCACCCAGTCGGCGCCGAGCCGCCGGCCCAGGTCGGCCACGGCGGCGGGGGAAAGGGGGTCATCACCCTGGGAGGCGCGGGCCCGCAGCTCGCGCACGCGCTCCGGCGCCACGACGTCGACGGCGCTGCTTCGGGAGAGGTCGGCGGCGATCATCTGTGGCAGGCCGTCGGAGAGCCACCCCTCCGGCGCACCGGGGCGCGTCGTCCGTACCTGGGCCAGTGCGAGCACCGGGCGGGGACGGGCCGCGGCGGGTCGCGGCGAACGGGTCACCACCACCAGGGCCGCGACCGCGAGCACGGCCGCACCGGCCGCCGCTGCCAGCGGCCAGCGACGGGTGGGCCGGACCGGATCCGCCGTGCTGCCCGACACCGGCGGCCTTGGCTCGTCGGTGGGTGGGGCCGCCGTCGCCAGCTCCGCGCGCAGCCGCTCCGCCATCGCGCGGGCCCGCGGGCCCGGGCCAAGCTCGAAGTCGCGCTTGAGCCGGCCCGCCAGCCGGTCGAACTCCGCCACCGCGCGCGCGAGCGCGGCCGGCGTCGCTGGGCCGGCCAGGCCCGCAAGGAGCGCCACGGCCGCGTCATCCGAGAGCGGCTCCGCGGCAAGCCACCTGGCCGCCGTCTCCGCTTGCGCCGCGTGCGCACCCGATGCCGCGTGCAGCGTCGTCGCGGCCGCGGCGGCCTCGGCGAAGGCGCGCGCCAGCTGTTCCCGCTCCCGCGAGGCCCAGTCATCGAAGTCCGCCGCGTCGGGGACGTGCACGCCCTCCAGGAAGGGGCCGGTATAGAGCGCGCAGGCCCGGATCGGATCCTTGGCGGCGACGGCCGCGCGGAATTCCTGTGCGTCGACCACCAGCGGGATGCCGGGCCCGAGCGCGATCTCCTCCTGCCGCAGGGTGATGGCGTCCTTCCCGAGGATCCGGCGCAGGTGGGAGAGCGTGTCGGCCAGGGAATGGCGGGCCCGATCGTCGTCCTGTTCTCCCCAGAAGAGCGCCGTCAGCCGGTCGCGCGTGAAGGGCCGCCGGGAGAGTGCCAGCAACGTCAGCACCGCGAGCTTCCGCCGCCGGGTGACCAGTGAAGACTCCTCCGTCCCGTCAGGGCGAAGGAGTGCCAGCCGGCCCAGCGTAATGAG
>DATIEF010000295.1:0-10030 GCA_035455865.1 Gemmatimonadales bacterium
GACCAACGACCAACGACCAACGACCCACGACCCATGACCCACGACTCACGACTCACGACCCGCGACCCGTGACCCGCGACCCGCGACCCGCCACCCGCACCGTCCTCATCGCCGGCGGCGGCACCGGCGGGCACCTGATCCCGGCGCTCGCCATCGCGAAGGCGCTGCGCGAGTCGGGCGCCGGCGTGGAGCCGGTGCTGGTCGGCGCGGAGCGGGGCGTCGAATCCTGGCTCCTCCCGGAGCGCGACTTCCCGTACCACCTCCTTCCCATCCGGCCCCTCTTCCGGCAGCGCATCTGGCGGAACGCCGCGCTCCCGTGGATCCTGCTCCGCACCGTGGCCGGGTTGCGGAGGATCTTCCGGGAGCGCAGGCCCGCGCTCGTCGTCGGCACCGGTGGCTACGCCTCGGGGCCCGCGGTCTGGTGGGCGGCGCGGCGCGGGATCCCCGTGGCCATCCAGGAGCAGAATGCCTGGCCCGGTCTGGCCACCAGGATGCTCGCGGGCCGGGTCGACCACATCTACCTCGGCGCCCCTGAGGCACGTGCCCGGCTCCGGCCGGGACGCCACACGGCCGTCTTCGACACCGGGAATCCCATCACGCCGCCCGATCCAGCGCGACGGGCGGGCGCACAGCAGCGCTTCGGCCTCACCGGCCGGGAGCGGGTGTTGCTGGTGACCGGCGCCAGCCAGGGCGCCGTGCCGATCAACCGCGCCGTCGCCGGCTGGCTCGACGCCGGTGGCGCCGCCGACACCGTGGTGCTGTGGGCCACTGGCAAGGGGAGTTACGAGGAATTCCGGCGCTACCACCGGCCGCCCGCGGTGCAGGTGTTCGACTTCCTCGACCCGATCGCCGACGCGTATGCCGTGGCCGACCTGGCCGTGGCGCGCGGCGGGATGATGACGGGCGCCGAGCTCTGCGCGTGGGGCATTCCCTCGATCATCATCCCGCTGCCGACCGCGGCCGACGACCATCAGACCGCGAATGCGCTGGCGCTCGAGCTGGCCGGGGCGGCGCGCCACCTCCCGCAGGCGGAGCTGAACGCGACCATCCTGGGTCGGTTGGTCGACGAACTGCTGGCGGACGGCGTGGCGCGCGCCGAGATGGCCGAGCGGGCCCGGGAACGTGGCCGCCCCCGCGCCGCGGCGGACATCGTGTCGCATTGTTTGACGCTTTTGGGGGCCGGACACTCTTTCGCAACTGCTGATTAGGGCTTAAATTAGCTGTCCAACCAATGGATCTGTTCTCCCCCGAAGACCCCCGCCCGGTGCATTTCATGGGCATCGGCGGCGCCGGCATGAGTGCGCTGGCCCTCATTGCCCGCCGCCGCGGGGTCCAGGTCACCGGGTGCGACAGCGATCCGAGCGGCGCCGCCGACGTGGCGGCCCTGGGTGCCACGGTCCTGGCGGGACACGATCCCGCGCACGTGTCCGGTGCCCGTGCGGTGGTGGTCACCGCGGCGATCCCGAACGAACATCCCGAACTGGTCCGCGCCCGGGAGCTTGGCATCCCCGTCGTGCGACGGAAGCAGGCGCTGGCGGAGCTGGTGCACGGTGGCCGGGTGGTGGGCGTGAGCGGCACCCACGGCAAGACCACCACCACCGTGATGACCACCGAGGCGCTGACCGCCGCCGGATTGGCCCCGACGGGACTCGCTGGCGGGCGGGTGGCCTCCTGGGGTGGGAATGCGAAGCTGGCGGGCGATGCGCTCTTCGTGGTCGAGGCCGACGAATACGACCAGGCCTTCCTGACGCTCCACCCCGACGTGGCGGTGGTGAACAACGTCGAGGCCGACCACCTCGAGTGTTACGGGACGCTGGAAGCGCTGGAGCAGGCGTTCGTCGAGTTCGCGGGCCGCGCCCGCCGGGCGCTGGTGGGCACCGACGACCCGGGCGCGGCGAGGGTGGCCGCCCGGCTCACGGTGCCGGTGTGGCGGTTCGGCCAGGGCGATGCCGATATCCGCATCGTGACGGTCGACGCGGGACCCGACGGCTCGGTGGCGCGGGTGCGGATGCCCGACGGGAGCGACGTCACGCTCCGCCTCCGGGTACCCGGCCTCCACAACGTGAAGAACGCCACCGCGGCGCTCGGCGTGGTCGCGGCGCTCGGCGGGAAGGTGGCTCCGGCGCTCGAGGCGCTGGCGGCGTTCACCGGGGCGGGGCGGCGGTTCGAGCGGTTGGGTGCGGCGCGGGGTGTCACCTTCGTGGACGATTACGCGCACCATCCCTCGGAGCTCGCGGCGACATTGCAGGCGGCACGGCAGGCGTTCCCGGGGCGGCGGCTCATCGCGGTGTTCCAACCGCATCTCTACTCCCGGACCGACCGGCACGGTGAGGCGATGGGGCAGGCGCTCGCGGCGGCGGATATCGCGATCGTGACCGAGATCTACGCGGCGCGGGAGGCACCGATGCCGGGGGTGAGCGGCCGGCGGGTGGCCCAGGCGGCGGCCGCGAGCGGGGGCCGGGCGGTCTTCGAGCCCGAGTTCGACCAGGTGGGAGCCCGCGTGACCGAGCTGGCAACGAAGGGCGACGTCGTCCTGACGCTCGGGGCCGGGGACATCACCCGCATCGGGCGGGAGCTGGTGGCGGCGTGGCGCGCTTCCTGAAGCCGGGCTGGCTCGTCCTCTACGGGGCGTGCGCCGCGCTGGCGGTGTGGTTCGGCGGCCCGCGGCTCTTCCGGCGGATGGACTTCTTCCGGGTGCGGCGGGTCGAGGTGGTGGGGCTCCATTCGTTGGCGGCCACTGACGTACTCCGCGCCCTGGCCATTCCGACCCGCGAGAACGTCTTCGACGACCTCCGGCCGATCGCGGCACGGGCCGCCGCCATCGCCGGGGTGGCCCACGCCGAGGTGACGCGCCGGATCCCCGGGACGATCCGGGTCACGTTGCAGGAAGTGGTGCCGGTGGCGCTGGTGCCCGGCCACGGCGCGCTCCTGCCGATGGATGCGAAGGGCCGGGTGCTCCCGTTCGACCCGACGGTGGCGGCGCCGGACCTCCCGGTGACCCCACGTGCCGATTCACTGGTGGGCGAGCTCCTCGGCCGGGTGCGGGAGGCCGATCCCGGGCTGTTCGAGCAGGTGGTCACCACCGAGCGGGATGGCCGGGACGTGGCGCTCGACCTCGGGCAGCACCGGTACTGGTTCCGTCCCGACGCCACGGTGGAGACGATCCGGGCGGTGACGGCGGTGGCGCAGGATCTCGCGCGGCGGGGCCGCGCGTTCCGGGAACTCGACGGCCGGTATGCCGGCCAGGTCGTGGTCAGATGGGGGACCGCTTGAGCACAGCACCGCAGCGGCTCGTCGCCGCGCTCGACCTGGGATCCACCAAGGTGACGGCCATCGTGGCCGAGATGACCGGCGACGCCCGGAACCCGGGGGCCAAGATCCTCGGCGTGGGGGTCGAACGGAGCGCCGGGGTGCGCCGGGGCGTGGTCCGGGACATCGAGGAGACCACCCGCGCCATCACCAAGGCGATGCGCGATGCGCAGCGGATGGCGGGGGTGGAGGTCGGCTCGGTGTACTGCGGCGTCGCCGGCGAGCACGTGGCGGGGCGGACCACCAAGGGTCTGGTGTCGGTCACCGGCGCGGAGATCCGCACCGGCGACGTGGCGCGGGTCAACGACGTGGCCAGCAACGTTTCCTTCGGACGCGACCACGAGCTGCTGCACGCCATCCCGCAGGAGTACCTGATCGACGAGCAGCCGGGGATCAACGACCCGATCGGGATGACCGGTTCCCGGCTCGAGGCCGAGGTGTACCTGGTCACGGTGATGGCGAGCGTGCCGCAGAACCTGCGGAAGTGCGTCGAGCGGGCCGGGTTCCGGGTCGAGGAGTTCGTGCTGGAGCCGCTGGCGGCCTCGCTCGCGGTGCTGACGCCCGACGAGCTCGAGCTGGGGTGCGCGCTGGTGGAGCTGGGGGGCGGGAGCACCAATGTGGCCATCTTCCAGAACGGGAAGATCCGGCACACCGCCTCGCTCCTCTGCGCCGGCGGCCACGTCACCAGCGACATCGTGCACGGCCTCCAGGTGACCCAGCAGGACGCCGAGCGGCTCAAGGACCGGTTCGGGGCGGCGTACGAGCCGCTGGTCCCCGAGACCGACGTGATCGAGCTGCCCAGCACGCCGGGGCAGGGGCCCAGGAGCGCGGCCCGGCGGACGCTGTCACACATCATGCACATGCGGATGCAGGAGGTGCTGGAGTACGCCTGGGACGAGATCACCCGGGCGGGCTTCCAGCAGCGGCTCCCGGCGGGCATCATTCTGACCGGCGGCGCGGCCCAGGCGCCGGGCATCATCGAGCTGGCGCGGGAAGTGTGTGCGGTGCCGGTGCGGGTGGGGGTGCCGGGGCAGGGGTTGTCCGGCCTGGCCGACAGCGTGGAGTCGCCCCGGATGGCGGTGCCGGCGGGGCTCGTGCTCTACGGCGCGCGGCAGATGGCGCTGGGGAACGTGTTCGGGATGGGCGGGCACCGCGGCAGTGCGTCGGTCGAAAAGATCCTTGCCCCCGTCAAGAAATGGCTGCAGGACTTCTTCTGAGATCACCCGGAGGGGAGCGCCCATGAAATTCGAGCTCGAGGAGCCGCTCGCGCAGAGCGCGAACATGAAGGTCCTCGGCGTCGGTGGTGGCGGCGGCAACGCCGTCAACCGCATGATCGAAGAGGGCCTGCGCGGCGTGCAGTTCGTGTCGGTCAACACCGACGCCCAGGCGTTGGCGGCGTCCCGCTCCGACCTCAAGGTCCAGATCGGGAAGAAGCTCACCCGCGGGCTCGGCGCCGGGGCGCGTCCCGAGATCGGCCGCCAGGCCATCGAGGAGAGCCGCGACGAGGTCCTGCAGATGCTCCAGGGCGCCGACATGGTGTTCGTCACCTGCGGGATGGGGGGCGGCACCGGGACCGGCGCCGCGCCGGTCATCGCGCAGCTGGCGCGGGACATCGGCGCGCTGACGGTCGGGATCGTCACCAAGCCGTTCCTCTTCGAGGGGCGCAAGCGGATCCGGCAGGCCGAGATGGGCATCGCCGAGCTCCGGAAGAACGTCGACACCATGATCGTGGTGCCCAACGAGAAGCTGCTGGCGGTGGTCGGGAAGCAGATCCCCTTCCAGCAGGCGCTCAAGAAGGCCGACGAGGTGCTGCTCCACGCCACCCAGGGCATCTCCTCGCTCATCACCAGCACCGGGCTCATCAACGTCGACTTCGCGGACGTCCGGACCGTGATGCAGAACGGCGGCGCCGCGCTGATGGGCACCGGCATCGGCCGCGGGGAGCACCGCGCGATGGAGGCGGCCCAGCAGGCGATCGCGAGCCCGCTCCTCGACGACATCTCGATCCAGGGCGCCACCGGTGTGCTGCTCAACATCACCGGCGGCGGCGACCTCACGCTCGAGGACGTCAACCGCATCGCCGACATCATCCACGACGCCGCGGGCGATGAGGCCGAGATCATCTTCGGCCATACGCCGGACGACGCGATGCAGGGCGAGGTGCGGGTCACGGTCATCGCCACCGGCTTCGACCGCCAGGTCACCGGCGAGCCGGGCCTGCGCACGCCGGCGGGGGGGGCGGGGGTCCTCAACTTCCCGGCCAAGCGCCCGTCGGCGGCGGTCCCGCCGCCGCCCGCGGTCAAGCCGCGGCCGTCGCAGGCCCCGGCCGCGGAGCCGGGCGCGGAGGCCAAGCGGGTCGAGCCGCGGCGTCCGGGCACGGGCGACGACATGGACATCCCGACCTTCATCCGGCGGCAGATGGATTGATGCGGCGGGCCCTGCGGCTGGTACCGGCGGCGGTGGTCGTGGCCGCGCTCGCGGCAGCGCTCGCCGGTCGCTGGCCGTGGCCGCGGCTCCTGAGCGCCGCGCCGATCGTCGTGGAATCGCCCTGGGTCTCCACCACCGACACCCTGCGCGACGGCGAGACCCTCTCGGGACTCTTCGCGCGCCACGGCGTCTCCGGCCTTTCCTTCGCGCGGGTGAGCCAGGAGCTCGCGCTCGACCTCCGGAAGCTCCGGCCCGGCACCGAGTTCACCTTCCGCCGCACCCCCGCCGAGTCCCTCCCGTCCCGCGTGCTCTTCCGGACCGACCCCACCCGCGACCTCGCGCTCGAGCGCAGTGACAGCGGGTGGTTCGGCACCGCGATCCCGATCGACTGGCGCCCCGAGACGGTGCGGGTCGACGGGAGCATCGAGAACTCGCTCTACCTGGCCCTCGACGACCATGTGCCCGACTCGGTGCTCGATGCCGGCGAGCGGATCAAGCTGGCGTGGGACCTGGCCGACATCTACCAGTGGCAGGTGGATTTCACCCGCGACCTCCGGGCCGGCGACCACTTCACCGTGGCCCTCGAGCGGCTCGTGGCCCCCGACGGCGAGGTGCGCTACGGGCGCGTGCTCGGCGGCGACCTGGTCGTCGACGGGAAGCACCTCGACGCCTACCGGTTCGACGCCCCCGACGGCACCACCGGTTTCTTCGACGACCAGGGCCGCTCGCTCCGGCGCGCGTTCCTGATGGCGCCGCTCCAGTTCCGCCGGATCTCCTCCAGGTTCAGCCTGGCGCGCTTCCATCCCATCCTCGGCATCTGGCGCCACCACGAGGGCACCGATTACGCCGCTCCCTCCGGCACGCCGGTGCGCGCTGCCGGCAACGGCGTGGTGCTCCGCGCTGGCCGCTACGGCGGCTACGGCAACCTGATCGAGCTGCGCCACGCCAACGGGATCACCACCCGCTACGGGCACCTCTCCCGGTTCGCGAGCGGGATCCGCCCCGGCGTCCGGGTCACCCAGGGCGAGACCATCGGGTTCGTCGGTGCCACGGGCCTCGCCACCGGGCCGCACCTGCACTACGAATTCCGGGTCAACGGCGTCGCGCGCGACCCGCGCCGGATGGACCTCGGCACCGGCGATCCCGTCCCCGCCAAGGACCGCGCGGCGTTCGAGGCCGAACGTGCCCGGCTCGTGGCGCTCCTGCAGGTGAGCGCTCCCACCGGCACCCTCGCCGCCGCCTCGCGCTGACGACGGCGCTCCCGTCGTGGAACTCCTCCCCACCATCGAAGTGCGCAGCGGCCGGCTCATCCAGTCGGCGGGCCCCGGCTCGCCGGCGGTGTCCGCCGTGGGCACCGACCCGGTCGCCCGGGCGGAGGAGCTGGTGTGGCAGGGCGCCCGCTGGCTCCACCTCGTCGACCTCGACCGGACCTTCGCCGACGGCGACAACGACGCCACGCTCGGCCGGATCGTGACCCGGGTCGGCTCCTACGTCCGCATCCAGCTCGCCGGCGGGCTCCGCGGCCGGGAGAGCCTGGAGTCGGTGCGCCACCTGGAGGTCGCGCGCTTCGTGGTCGAAGCCGGCGCCCTCGCCGAGCGGCGGGTCGAGGAGGCGATCGAGATCCTCGGCGTGTCCCGCGTGGCGCTCGGCCTCAACGTGCGCGACGGCCTCGTGACCCAGCGCGATTGGAAGGCGATCGCGGGCCTCACCGCCCGGGACGTACTGCGCCGCGCCACGGCCCTTGGCATCCGCACGGCCATCCACCGCGACACCTCCCGGCACGGCCGCCTGGCGGGACTCGACATCGCGGGCGCCAGCGCGCTGCAGGGCGAGGGTGCCGGCATCATCGCGAGCGGCGGCCTCTCCGGCCTCAACGACATCATCGCCGCGCGCGAGGCGGGGTTGGCCGGCGCCATCGTGGGCCGCGCGCTCGACGAGCGGCGGTTCTCGTTCGCCGACGGGCTTCGCATCGCCGCGGGTGACTGACCCGGTGCCGGGCGCCGCGGTCCTCCTTGCCCTCGCCGTGGCCGCCGGTGCGGCCGCGTGGAGTTATCTCCGCCGGGAGCGGCTCGGCCGGGCCGCCTGGCCGCTCGTGGCGTGCCGCGTCGTGGCGCTCGCCGGGCTCGGCGTGCTCCTGCTCGACGTGAGCTGCGGGGTCCACCCCTTTGCGAGCCGCCCGCTCGTCCTCCTCGACGGGTCGCTGAGCCTGCAGGCCGCCGGAGGGCAGTGGAGCGCGGCCCGGGATTCCGCCGTGCGCTGGGGCACGGTGCGGACGTTCGGGGACGACCGTCCCGGCGACACACTGTCGGGCCGTGGCGCTTCGCGGCTCCGGCCGGCGCTCGTGGCCGCGGCCGCATCCGGTCGCCCGGTGGTGGTGGTGTCGGATGGCGAACTCGACGACGCGGTCGACCTCCCGGTCGACCTCCTGGCCGGGGCGAGCGTCCGGATCTTCCCGCGGCGCCCGGTGCCCGACGCGGGGGTCACCGAACTCGCCGCGCCGGCACGCTCCGCCCTCGACGACACCCTCGACATCGACGTGACCGTCGGGCGCTGGGGCACGGCGCCTGATTCGGCGTCAGTGTCCCTCTTCACCGACCGGCCGCTGGCCCGCCGGATGGTCCGGTTCCGGGGTGCCGCGACCGCGCTCGTGCGATTCCGCGTCCCCGCGCGCCAGGTCGGCGAAGGCGAGCATCTCCTTCGCGCCAGGATCTCGGCCACGGTCGACTCCGAAGCGCGGGACGACGAACGCTGGGCCCTCCTGCACGTCGCCGCGACGCCGGGGATCGTGCTGGTGGCGGCGCCGCCGGACTGGGACGGTCGCCAGCTCTACCGTACGCTGCGCGACGTGTCCGACCTCCCGGTGCGCGGATTCGTGAGGCTGGGCGCCCGCTGGTTCACGATGGACGCCCTCGCGCCGGTGCCGGTCACGACCGTCACGTCCGCCGCATCGCGGGCCGACCTCCTGGTGCTCGAGGGCGCACCCGGTGCGTCATTCGAGCGCATCCCGGCGCGGGGACTTTGGCGCTGGCCCGCCGGCAGCTCCGGCAGCGCGCCGCTCCCGGGCGACTGGTACGTTTCTCCCGGCGGCCCCTCGCCCCTCTCCGGCGCCTGGGCGGGGACCGACCCGGATTCGCTGCCGCCGCTCGTCGAGGTGAGCCCGCTCGAGCCCGCCTCCGGCGATTGGATCGGCGCGGTGGCGCAGCTCGGGCGTCGTGGCGCCGAGCGGCCAGTGGTCATCGGGAGGGAGCGGGGAGGCCGCCGCGAACTCCTGGTGGCGGGTGGCGGCTTCTGGCGCTGGGCATTCTCGGGCGGCGCCAGCGAGCAGGTGTATCGTGCGTGGGTCGCGTCGTCGGCGTCCTGGCTCCTCGGCGGCACCGACCCCCGGCTCGGCGAGGCGCAGCCCGTCCAGCCGGTGGCGACGCGGGGGACGCCGCTCTCGTTCGCCTGGATCGGCGCCGGGGTGCCGTCACCGCTCGCGGTGTCGTGGGCGGGCGACTCGCTCCACCGCACCGACACCCTCCGGTTCGACGGGGCGCGCCGCGCGGAGGTGTACCTCCCGGTCGGCGTGTATCGATATCAACTGGCCGATGGCGGCACCGGGACGGTCGCGGTGGAGCCGTGGTCGCCGGAGTTCGTGCCCCGCATCCCGGTCCTTGCGGCGCACGCCGCCTCGTCGACGTGGGCGCCCGACGCCCGGCAGGCGGCGCGCGACCGGCTCTGGCTCTTTGCCCTCACACTCGTGGCGTTCGCAGCTGAATGGGCGCTGCGCCGCCGCCGCGGACTTCGGTGACATGACCCACGGACGACTTTCACCTGACGATCGCCCCGGCCTCTGGGCCCGGATCAAGCGGCTGGGCCGGACCGACGTCGGCGCATTGTTCCGCGGACTCAACGCCGCCGACCTCGAGGCGCTCGAGCAGGTCCTCCTCGAGGCCGATTTCGGCGTCCCCGCCACGCTCGACCTGGTGCAGTGGCTCGAGGCCGAGGTGCGGGCCGGGCGGCTCAAGTCGGAACCGGACCTCCGGGACGCACTGCACGGGAAGATCGTCGAACTCCTGTCCGCGCCGGGCGATCCGGGAACGATCGCGCGCTCCGCGCCGCCGGGACCGACGGTCATCGTCGTGGCGGGGGTGAACGGCGCCGGAAAGACCACCACCATCGCCAAGCTCGCTACCCGGCTCGGCCGGGAGGGGCGGCGCGTGCTCCTGGCCGCGGCGGATACCTACCGCGCCGGCGCCATCGCGCAGCTCGAGACGTGGGCCTCCCGGATCGGCGTGCCCTGCGTTGCGGGGGC
>DATIEF010000296.1:0-2930 GCA_035455865.1 Gemmatimonadales bacterium
ATCGCGATGAACCCGAGGCGCAGGTGGCGCATCGGGTCCTTGCGGTCCTGCTTGGCGATCTCGATGTAGTGGGCCTCGAGCGCCCGGAGCGCCACGGTGTCGCTGATCGGCGCCAGGGAATCGCGGAAGGCCTCGATCGAGTCGCGCTGGGCCGGGGTCTGCGCGGAGAGGGGAGTGAAAAGTGAGAAGTAAGAAGTGAAAAGGGAGACGAGGAGAAGCGTGAGGGGAACGCGCAGGGCTGCACCGCCGGAAGGTGTGGCGATGGCTTCCGTGGTCGGTGGCGGGCAGGAGCGGGTCGTGGGGCAGAGCGGCATACGGTGCAATGGGGACGCCCGGGGCGATGATCCGTGCACGCCTACTGTACCCCCACCAGCGCGCGCCCCTGGAGGAAGGCCCGCATCCCGTCCACCACCGCCTCGGCGTAACGGTGCTGGCCGTCAGCGGTGCGGAGGGCGTTCTCCTGCTCCGGCACCATCAGGAACATCCCCTCGGTGAGGATCGCCGGCATCCAGGTGGGCCGGACGAGCGCCAGGTCACCCCGGCCGAAGCCCAGGTCGCGGATGCCGAGCCGCGCCGCCAGCGCGCGCTGGGTGGCGCGCACCCAGGGGAGGCTCTGCGGCTGGTTGTAGTAGCTGCTGGTCCCGGCGTTCAGGAACGGGTCGACGCCATCGGGGAAGGCGTTGTTATGGATCGAGATCAGGAGCTCGGCGTCGACGCTGTCGGCAAAACGGACCCGGGGGTAGAGGTCGATGGCCGTGTCGGTGGTGCGCGTCATCAGCACCGTGGCGCCCTCCGCTTCGAGGAGGCGACGGAGCTCGAGCGCCACGGCGAGGTTGGCCTCCGGCTCGCGGAAGCCGGTGGGGCCCTTCGCGCCGAGGGGCGGGTGCCCCGGATCGATGACGATGCGGCGGCCGTGGAAGGGGTGCGCGGCATCGATGACCGGCGGGCGGCGGATCTCAAGGATGAGGTCGGTGCCGTCCCATCGGGTGCGATACCCCCAGACCGGCTGGGTGAGATCGATCGTGAAGCGCACCTGGTCGGCGGCGGGGGCATCCCACCGGGCCCCGGCGATCAGCGGATCGACGCCGCCGTACTGGATCCAGTTGACGTCGCCGCGGGCGCCGTAGAGCGTGAGCGTGAGGCGCCGGGCGTCCTCGTCCACATGGAACGGCGCGCGGGTGCCGACGGGGATCCGGAGCTGGACCCGGTCGGACAGCGCCACGAACCGCACCGAGCCCACCTCGCCGAGCGGCGCCGGAAGGCCGGCGGGGAGCGGCTGGGCATCGTCGGCGTTGATCCAGGCCACGACGCCATCGGCCAGGCGGAGGCGCATCTCGTCGTTCTTGCGACCGGTGACCTGCGAGCGCGTCCCCGTCGGGAAGAACCAGTAGTAGGTGCCGTACGGCTCCTCACGCCCCACGGTCAGGCTGTCGGTCGTGCCGGCTTGGGCGGTGTCGTCGTTCAGCTCCGTGACGATCGGCAGCGTGTCGAGGAGGCCGATGTCGACGCGCCACGGGACGCGCACCGTGTCGGCGCCGAGGGCGGATTCGATGTAGGCGGATGGGGCGTGTGGCGCACGTGAGGCGCACGAGGCGCATCGGGCGCAGGAGGCGCATGGGCCGGAACCATCCGCCAGCTCTCCGAACAACGGCCCCGGCGTGCCGAGCGCGAGTCCCCGCACCACGCCGACGAAGCGGTCGTTGGCGGTGCCGAGCTTGACGGCGAGCGTGTCGCGGTCGAAGGCGCGGGTGCCCCACGGTGCGCTCGCGGGCATCGGATCGGCCACGAGCGGGATCGAGCGCCCGCCGGGAAGGACGATCCGGACCGTGGAGCCGGGAGCGGCGCGGACGTGGATCGGGAGGTATTCGTTGCGCGGCCACCAGGTGAGGCCGTGGGGCTCGACGGCGGTGGTGTCGACCCAGGGGCCGGACGGAGGCGGGGTGAATCGCTGGACCCGGCGGGCGACGTAATCGAGCGAGGCCGTGTCGGCGCCAGCCTTGGCCGCGAGCTCGAAGTGCATCACCGAGTCGCGGGGGAAGGCCATCCACGCCAGGAAGGCGCCGTTGGGCCAGACCCGGACCGCCGTGCCGTTGATGGTGAGCGTGGCCGCACCGGTGCCGGTGGACCCGAAGATGAAGCTCGAGTCGCCGGCGTCGACCAGGTCCTTGTCGGAGGGGTAGACAACGTGGAGAGCGAGCGCACCGTCCACCCGCGCGATCGGGGGGAGCGGGGCGGCGGTCTCCGGTGCCACCGATGGCATCGTGGGCGGATGCGGCGCACAGGCCACACCGATGATCAGGGTCGCGGCGCACCACCGGCGGGTGATCTGGGTCATAGGCGCAAGGTACTCTCTGGCACCAACTTACGGCAATAACGCGGTTGACGCTCCCGCCGGCGGCCGGTAGATTTGGCGGTCAGGCGCCGGGGAAGCACTTCCCGGCGGCGTTGCATCCCGCTCTACCCCGCCCAGACCACGCCTTTACGCTCGGAGACGGCTTGAAGTTCTGTCCGGTGTGCGGGACCGAATACGCGGACGACGTCAAGTTCTGCCCCCGGGACGGCCAGACCCTCAAGTCGGCCAACCCGTCGGGCGACCTGCTCGGCCAGGTCATTGCCGACCGGTACCACGTCATCAAGAAGCTGGGCGAGGGCGGGATGGGTGCGGTGTACCTCGCCGAGCACGTGAAGATGGGGCGGAAGAGCGCCATCAAGGTGATGACCGGGTCGATGTCGAACGACCCGGACGCCATCTCGCGCTTCAACCGCGAAGCCAACAACGCCTCCCGGATCAACCACCCCAACGTCTGCGCCATCTACGACTTTGGCGAGACGCCCGACGGGATCATCTACCTCGCGATGGAGTTCATCGAGGGGAAGTCCCTCTCGGGGCTGCTGAAGGAGACGGGGCCGCTCCCGCTCAACCGCGCCAC
>DATIEF010000297.1:0-4950 GCA_035455865.1 Gemmatimonadales bacterium
CGCCGCCACGCCCATCAGCACGATCCCGTTCTGCGTGGTGAGGCGCTCGGACAGCGCGGCGAACCGGTGCGGCACCCAGGAGTCGACGGCCATGTTGGCCAGCACCCGGGGCCCGTCAATGAACCCCGCCTGCGCCGCCACCACCAGGAGCGCGCCCTCGGAAAAGAGCGTCAGGATGAGGAAGAGGTGGCCGAAGGGCATCCCTCCCACCATCCGCTCCACCAGCACCGCGTTCATCGTCTTCCCCTCGACCGGCCCGATGCCCCAGAGCAGGTAGCAGACGATCAGGCCGCCGGCGGTGAAGGCGAGCGAGGTGGCCATGTAGAGCATCGTGCGCTTCCCGGTCCGGACCTTGGGATCGCGCATGATGGGAAGGCCGTTGGACACGGCCTCGATCCCGGTGTAGGTGCCGCCGCCCAGCGAGTACGCCCGGACGAAGAGGAGCGTCATCCCTACCGCGCCCAGGAGCGACATCCCGCTCGAGTAGCCGGTCCGCACCTGCTGGGCCACTTCGGGGACGCGGCCCAGGTGCGCCACGATCCCGCCGCCGATGACGAGCACGTGGGTGACGAGGAAAAGCAGGAAGATCGGGAGCAGCGCGATGACCGACTCGCGCACACCGCGGATGTTGAGCCCGGTGAGCACCACGATCAGCACCACCTCGAGCGGGAGCTTGAGCGGCGCCCAGTGGGGGCCGAGGAGGCTGAAGAGCGCATCGCCGGCGGCGGCGAGCGAGGTGGTGATGGTGAGCACGTAATCGACGAGCAGCGCGCTCCCCGAGATGACGCCGGCGCTCGGCCCGAGCAGCTTGGTCGCCACCACGTAGCCGCCGCCGCCGGTGGGGAACTCCTCGATGAGCCTGCTGTAGGCGCTCGAGATGAGGAGCACGGTGAACGCCGTGACCAGCGCCAGGCCGATGGCCAGGTAGGTGTGCTGGCCGAGCGCCCGGAAGGCCTCCTCGGGGCCGTAGGAGGACGACGACAGGCCGTCCGCGCCGAGCCCCACCCAGGCCAGGAAGGGGATGAGCGCCAGCCGGTGGAAGAGGCCGGTGTCGGTGAGATCGCGGGGGCGGCCGAAGAGCGCGTGCTTGAGCCGGCGGAGCGGGGAAGGCTCCTCGCTGGCCGGCTCAGGGTCGTTCGGTTCCGGCGGCAGTGCGCCGGCTGATTCGGATGTCATTGGCTCCGCGGCAGAGACAGCCGGGGAACGAATATAGCACGCGCCGGCTGGCGCGCCGAAACCATCACGGTGTGACGACGATCACACGGTCAGAAACAAGCCAGGCGTGGTCGGTGCGCGCAGGGACGCTGAGACGCAGCGGCGCAGTGGCGGAGGGCCGCAGGGGTCGTTCTGCGTCACTGCGCTCCTGCGCCTCTGCGCCTGTCTCATACTCCAGCAGGTAGCCGGTCTCCCCCGCATTCCGGGCGTGTTCGGCAACGAACCGGTTGAGCGCCACCGGCCAGTGACCGGCGGCGTATTTCCGGAGCGCGCGGGCGCGGGCGTGGCGCTCCAGGGCGTGGATGGTGACGGCCCGGGAAGCACCGGCCACCCGGTAGCGCTTGCGGAGCTCGGCGTCATCGGCCTTGGCGTCGGCGGGGCGGGGCAGGACGAAGTCACAGGAACAGCCGCCGTGGATGAGCGCGGCCACCGTCTGGGTCTCGGGGAGGATCGTACGCCAGGCGCGGACCAGGCCGGCATCCTGCAGGTCGGCGTGCATCCCGGCGGGGAGCATCGAGCGAACCTCGCTCAGCGTGAGTGGCGACGCCACCGTCAGCAGGTAGCACATCAGGCGGGTGGCGTTGCGCGCCGGGCGGCGCGTTCCCGGTCCTCGCGGCGGCGGTCGAGGACCGATCGGGCGGCCTCGGCCGCGGAGCCGTCCTGCCGGGCCAGGGCTTCGAGCTCGTCGTCGTTCCGGTCCTTGAGCACTCCGGCGAGCATGATGAGCGCGAGCCGCGCCGCCTCCCGTTCCCGCGCCTCGATGACCAGGCGCCGGCCCCGAAGCCCGAAGGAGGCCGAGAGGAAGAACCCGGCGACGCTCAGGCCGCCCGACGCGAACCCGAGGTAGCGCGGGACGACGCCGCGGATCCCCTGGACCGCGGGCACCAGCGCCGCGATCGCGAGGAGCGCAAAGAGCCACATCGCGGCGCGGTACTGGCGGGCGGCGGGGGGGAGTTCGAATGGCATGGTCGTCAGGGGTCGGGAGGCGCGTGGCGGGGTACGGGCCGGCGACGGGGAACGGGCAACGGGCGTCGTGCAGGACTATTCGGCGCCCGCCACGCGCGGCCCACCCGTCCCGCGCCTCACGCAGCCCGTGCCTAGATCGGCAACTCTTGCCGCACCAGCACCAGGATCGCGGCGAGGGGGACGACGAGGTAGCGCTTCTCCTCGAAGGTGATCTCGACGGCGGCCTTGCGGAAGAAGATGGCGTGGTCGCCGATCCGGGCCTGCATCGGGCGGTAGCGCTGGTCCTTGGCGCCGAGCTTCCAGGGCTCGGCGTCGAGGGCGGAGAGGTCGTCGATCGGCTCGCCGGGACCGGTGCCGATGACCGTGCCGCTCTGGACCTGCTGGGCGTCGATGGCGGTGGCGGGGAGGTAGAGCCCGACGCGGGTGCGCTCCTCGCCCTCTTCGGGGGTGATGAGGACCCGGTCGCCGACGACGAGGAGCTGCTTCTTGGGGAAGTCCATGGGGTCGTGGGTCGTGAGTCGTGAGTCGTGAGCGGCGAGTCGTGCGCCCCGTTCCCAGCGCTACTTCGCCACCGCTTCCAGCCCCACCACCTTGAGTTGCCGGCGCATGGTGGGGAGGACGAGTTCGACCTCGTCTCCCACCTTGCGGCCCTTGAGGGCGCGGCCCAGGGGGGAGGCGAGGGTGATGTGGCCTTCGTCGACGTCGGCCATCTCGCCGAGCACCAGGACGAAGACCTCCTTCTCCTTGGTCTTGATGTCGACGACGGTGACCGTGGAGCCGAGACCCACTTCGTTGGCGGGGGTCTCCACCGCGGAGAGCTGATGGAGCTGGTTGAGCCGCTGGTGGAGCTGCCCGAGGCGCGCCTGGACGAACTGCTGGCGCTCGAGGGCCGCCTTGTATTCTGAGTTCTCGCGCAGGTCGCCCATCGCCACGGCGGTGGCGATGGCCTGCGGCAGGGTGACGGTCAGCTCGTGGGAGAGTTCCTCGATCTCCTTGCCGAGCTTGTCGCGCATCTCACGGATCATGTGGAAGGGCCGTTGACAGTAAAAGGGAACGATCCCGGGCATCTGCCGGCCCGGGATCGCTGCTCGCTGTCTCTCATTATAACCCGGCCTGCCGGCTGCGATAGGGGGAGGTACGAGTGGCGAGTGAGTGGCTAGTGGCGGGTGGCGGGTGAGTGGCAGGCGAGCGAGGCGGGTCGAGCCCCCGCTCGTCGCCCGCAACCCGCCACCCACCCGTCACTCGCAACTCGCCACTCGCATCTACGCTCTTGGCATCGCCCGCAGCAGCGCCAGGCTCCGGTCCACGTCGTTGGGCGAGTTGTAGATGTGGCAGCAGTGGCGGACGCCGGCGGGGCCTTCACTGCGGACGCGGATCTTGGCCTTGTCCCAGAGGTAGTCCTGGATGGCGTCGCCGGTGGTGCCCTGGAGGCCGTAGACGGTCGAGGCGCAGGTGAGCTCGGGGTGGACCGGCGACCAGAAGGCGATGCCGGGGATGTCCTTGAGCCCGGTCCGGAGCCGGTCGGCGAGGCCGAGGATGCGGTCCTGCACCCGCTTCGGACCGAGCTCGAGGTGGAACTCGATCGCCTTTCCCAGTCCCTTGAGGAGGCTCAGGTTGCCGGTGCCGTACTGCATCAGGGCGAACATCCGGTCGTCCTGGTCGTCCCAGGCGAAGGAGGCGAGGGTGGCCCAGAGCCCCTTCTGGCGTTCCGGGCGGACGTAGAGGAACCCGGTGCCTTTCGGCGCCAGGAGCCACTTGTGGGGGGAGCCGAAGTACGCGTCGCAGCCCATCGCCTGGACGTCGATGGCGAGGTGGCCCAACGCCTGGGCGCCGTCGACCGCGGTGAAGATGCCGCGATCCCGCGCGAGGGCGCAGAGCTTCTCCACCGGGTAGCGGATGGCTCGGCCGGAGGAGATGTGGGGGATGGCCCAGACCTTGGTCTTCGGCGTGGTGAGCCCGAGGAACCCGTCGATGAGCTGGTCGGGGGAGGCGACCGGGTCGGGGACCTTCACCTCCTTCACGACGATGCCCTCGCGCTTGGCGCGGAGGTCGTAGCCCTTGCGGCCGCCGGGGTGGGCCTGGTCGGTGACGACGACCTCGTCGCCGGCGGCGAGCTCGAGCCCGTTGGCGACGAAGTTCATCCCGAAGGTCGCGTTCTGGCAGAGCGCCACGTCCTTGCCGCTGCAGTTGAGCACCTGGCCCAGCTGGTCGCGGAAGCCGCGTTCGCTGAAGTAGCCGGTGAAGTACTGCTCGTGATCACCCTTGTAGTCCCACTTGGCCACGTCGCGGTCGACGTGGCGCATGTGGTCGATGACCGTCTCCTGGACGATGCGGGGGCTCGCGCCCATCGTGCCGGTGTTGAAGAACACCTCGTCCATCGGGATGGTGAATTCCTTGCGGAGCTTCTTCCAGAATTTCTCGTCGTCGTCGACGCCGAGCTCGGCGGGCATCCGGGGCTGGCGGGTGGCGTCGGGCGTCGGCGCGGCGGGGGCCGGGAAGGCGGCCGGCACGCGGAGGGCGCGGGCGGCGGCGGGCGCGGCCAGCGAGGCGAGGAAGGTGCGGCGATCGGTCATGGGTCGGATCCGGAGTGGCGGGGGCATCCGAGTATGCAGGTCGGGGCCACGGGGCGCAATGCGGGGCGGGGTCCCGAAGCCCGTCGGGTTTCGTAGGGGCCTAGCATGCTGCGGCGGGATCCCGGTGTCCGTCAGGTTTGGTAGGGGCGCAGCATGCTGCGGCGGGATCCCGGTGTCCGTCAGGTTTGGTAGGGGC
>DATIEF010000298.1:0-2628 GCA_035455865.1 Gemmatimonadales bacterium
CGAGGAGGAGCACCAGCGACCCCGGAAGGAGGTAGCCCACCAGGTTGAAGCCGCGGGGCTTGGGCGCCATCAGTGTCGACTCGCCGTACTTGGCCACCAGCGCCGCCACCACCTGGTCCGGCGTCATCCCCTGCTGCACCAGGCCCATGATCTCCCGGTGGCGCTCCGGCGAATAGCTGCAGGTGAAGTCGGTGGTGCGGCAGGTATAGACGTCGAGCCCGCAGGGGCAGGGACAGCGCACCCGGTGCTCTATGCCGACGATGAGGGGATCGTTGTCCTGGGCGGTCACCGGCGGACGGGAGACGCCGGCCAGCGCGGGGTTGGGCAGGAATCCCGCGTCGCCCTGCGGGATCGGGGCCCGCGTCGTGTCCCCCGGCTGTTGCTGCTGCGATGCGTGCAGCACGAGCGGCACTGCGCCGAACACCAGGGCGCCGAAGAAGCCGCGGCGATCCATCCCGCTCATGCGGCGCTCCCGCCCGGCGCGGCCAGCGCCGCGGCATACCCGGGCTCGACCGGCGATTTCGACCCGGTGCCACCCCCGGTCGCAGCGGGCCACATCGTGACCAGGCCGCCGATGACCAGCATCAGCCCGCCATACCACACCCACCAGACCAGGGGCGTGATGGTGAACCGGTAGTTGGCCTCCTCGGTGCCGTCCACCGAGCTCTCGAAGACGAGGTAGAGGTCTTCCTGTGGCGTGCTGCGGAGCGCGATCTCGGTCGACGGGTTGAACGTGGGGCGCCCGAGCCCGTCGACGTACTGGCGCTTCTCGGACTTGAGCACGCCGAGGGAACGGCCATCCTCGGACACCTCGACCGTCGCCGCCGACACTGAGCGGTTGAGCGCGTCGTACTGGCTGATCCCGAGGTGGGTGAACTTGTAGTTGTGGCCGAAGGGGCTCCGCATCGTGACCGACTGGCCCGGCTTGAGCGAGACTTGCAGGTCCTCACGGAACGCCGTGCCCGCGAAGGCCACGAAGTAGATGAGGATGGCCACGTGGACCAGGTAGCCGCCGTAGCGCCGGCGGTTGCGGGCGACGAGGTGCAGGAACGCCATGACCGGTGATTCGTGGTACATCCGGTGCCGGGCGCGGACGCCGCGGGCGAACTCCTGCACCACGGTGCCGAGGACGAACCCGGCGAGCGACCAGGCCATGAGCGGCGAGAGCTGGCGGACGCCGGCCAGCAGGAGCCCGGCGAAGGTGACGCCGAAGGACGCGAGCGGCCAGACGAACTGCCGCCGCAGGTTGGCCGTCGATGCGCGCCGCCAGGCGATGAGCGGCCCGATGCCGGTGAGCGCCAGGAGCAGGAGCCCGAGCGGCCCGTTGACCCGGTTGAAGAAGGGCGGGCCCACGGTGATCTTGGTGCCCCGCACCAGCTCCGACAAGATCGGGAAGAGCGTGCCCCAGAGCACGGAGAACGCGATCCCGACGAGCAGCAGGTTGTTGAAGAGGAAGGCCGCCTCCCGGCTGGCCATCGACTCCAGCTGCACCTCCGCCTCGAGCTGGGGCCAGCGGGTGTAGAGCAGCGTGTAGGACGCCACGCCGGCCAGCAGCAGGAACCCGAGGAACCAGTACCCGACCGCCGACTGGGTGAAGCTGTGCACGCTCGCGATGACGCCCGAGCGGGTCAGGAACGTCCCGAAGATGGTCAGCAGGAACGTCCCGATGATGAGGCTCAGGTTCCAGCGCTTGAGCATCCCGCGCTTTTCCTGGATCATCACCGAGTGGAGGAATGCGGTCATCGTGAGCCAGGGGAGGAAGCTCGCGTTCTCGACCGGGTCCCACGACCAGTACCCGCCCCACCCCAGCTCGGTGTAGGCCCACCACATCCCGAGCGTGATGCCCACCGACAGGAAGAGCCACGAGACCAGCGTCCACTTGCGGATGGCGTGGATCCATCCCGTGTCGAGCCGGCGGGAGAGGAGCGCCGCCACGGCGAAGGCGAAGGGAATGACCGCGCTGATGTAGCCGAGGTAGAGCATCGGCGGATGGATGATCATCGCCGGGTGCTGCAATTGCGGATTGAGCCCGCGGCCATCGGCCGGGGTGTATGCGAGGCGCTCGAACGGGTTGGCGCTCGTGACCATCACCAGCACGAAGAAGACGAGCACCGTACAGGTGACGCCCGCCACGTACGGCAGCAGGTCGGCGTAGCGCTTGGCGGTGAGCCACTGGGCCAGCGCCGCGAAGAGCGACAGCACGATGGCCCACAGCAGGAGCGAACCCTTCTGGCCGGCCCAGAATGCGGAGACGAGGAAGTAGGTCGGGAGGTTCCGCGAGGTGTAGGCGGCGACGTATTCGACGTTGAAGTCGTGCGCGGCGAGCACCTGCCAGAGGCAGGCGGCGGCCACCACCAGCAGGCCGAACCCGGCGAACACCGCACCACGGATGCTGCCCACCAGCTCCGGCCGCCCGCGCCAGCGCCCGCTGAACGCCAGCACCGCCCCCCACGTGCTCACCAGGATGGTGGCCCAGAGGCAGAACGTGCCAAGAAGGGTCACGGTCGGCTCAGGCTTTCGGCACGGCGTCGTAGCGGGAGCCGCACTTGGCCAGGACGTCGGTGGCGTGGATCACGCCATCGGCCTGGAGCCGGCCCTCGACCACGACGTCGATGTCGTCCGCGTCGG
>DATIEF010000299.1:0-5246 GCA_035455865.1 Gemmatimonadales bacterium
CGCAACGACTGCTGCCGGCGGGCCGGGTGCCGGGGACGATGCGGACCGGGGTCGGCTACTGGCGGGGTGGCGATCCCTTCACCAGCGCAGCGGCCGGGACCATCCTCGGTTGGGCGCCGCGGGTGGCGCACGGCGAGATGATCGAGCGCCTGGTGGCGGAGCGGGCGGGCGCGGAATGAACGAAGGCCCCGGACCAGAGTCCGGGGCCTTCGCGAGACACGCGACTGGCGTTGCTGCGCTTACTTCTTGGCCGGCGCCGGGGCGGGGGCGGCCATCTTCATTCCGGTGTCCTTCTTCATGGCGCCGGTGTCCGCCATCTTCTTGCTGGTGTCGGCCGGCATCGCGGCGGCCGGGGCGGCCATCGCGGCAGAATCGGCGGCCGGAGCAGCCGGCTTCTTCTCGGCGCAGGCGGCCATGCCGACGAGCGCCACGAGGAACAGGGCCTTCTTCATGGGATCCTCTAGGGTGTGTGAGTTGCCAGTGGGTGTCTCGGGAACCGGGCCGTCACTGTGCCGGCGTCAGCGGGCAGAAAATACAGAATACCCTTAGACTGTCAAGGGTTCCGGCGGTCCCGGCCGCCGTCAGCACTTCCACACGGGATCCACGATGACCGACCACCTCCCCCAGACCCTCGGCGAGCTCAAGTCCAGCGCGTGGGCCTCCCCGCCCCTCCGCGGCCGCACCGTGCGGGACGAGATCCGCGCCAACCTCCTCCGGGCCATCGAGGCCGGCAAGGAACTCTTCCCCGGCATCGTCGGGTTCGAGGACACGATCGAGCCCCAGATCGTCAACGCGCTCCTCGCGCGGCACCATTTCATCCTCCTGGGCCTCCGGGGCCAGGCCAAGAGCCGCATCCTGCGCCAGCTGGCCGGGTTCCTCGACGAACGCATCCCCGCCATCGCCGGGAGCGAGGTGAACGACGATCCGTTCCACCCGATCTCGAAGTTCGGCCGCGAGCAGGTGGCCACCCTCGGCGACCGGACGCCCATCGCCTGGCTCGGGCGCGACCAGCGCTACGTCGAGAAGCTGGCCACGCCGGACGTGACCATCGCCGACATCATCGGTGATGTCGACCCGATCCGCGCGGCCCGCGGCGGGCACGTGCTCTCCGACGAGCTCACGATGCACTTCGGCCTCCGTCCCCGGGCCAACCGGGGGATCTTCGCGCTCAACGAGCTGCCGGACCTGAGCGGGAAGATCCAGGTCGGGCTCTTCAACGTGCTGCAGGAGGGGGACGTCCAGCTCAAGGGCTACCCGGTCCGGCTGCCGCTCGACGTCCTCCTCGTCTTCACCGCCAATCCCGAGGACTACACGGCGCGCGGCAAGATCATCACCCCGCTCAAGGACCGCATCGGCTCCGAGATCACCACCCACTACCCGCGGAGCGTGGAGCTGGGCCAGGCCATCACCCGGCAGGAGGCGTGGCTGGCGCGGGGCGGGCTCCCGGTCGAGGTCCCGCCCTTCCTGGCGGAGGTGGTGGAGCGGGTGGCGTTCGAGGCACGGGAGGACCGGCGGGTCGACCGACGCTCGGGCGTAAGCCAGCGACTCCCGATCTCGGTCCTCGAGAATGTGGTGTCGAACGCCGAGCGGAGGGCCATCGCCCATCGGGAACGCGCGGTGGAGCCGAGGATCAGCGACATCTACGCGGCGCTCCCGTCGATCACCGGCAAGCTGGAGCTGGAATACGAGGGAGAACTGCAGGGGGCCGACGTGGTGGCCCGCGACCTCATCCGTCGCGCCGCCGGCAAGGCGTTCGACGAGGCGCTCGGCGAGGTGGACTTCCGCCCGACCGTCGCCTGGTTCGACCAGGGGGGCGCCCTCAAGGTGAACGTCGACGAGCGGACCGAGCTCTGCCTCAAGGGCTTCTCGGTCATCCCCGGCCTGGTCGAGGCGGTCGAAGCGGCGGGGCTCGGCCACCGGAAGACGGCGCCGGGCGCACTGGTGGCGGGATGCGAACTGGCCCTCGAAGGGCTCGCCGCCCACCAGCGCATCACCCGGAGCGAGGAACTGGGCTACACCCGGGTCCGGCAGGCAAGACGCGAGACGTGAGAAGTGAAGAGGGAAAAGGGAAGAGTGAAAAGGGAAAAGGGAAAAGGGAAAAGGGAAGACGAGACATGAGACGTATGGGGGCTCGGGAAGTCGTCATGGTGGGCCGAGCGAACGATCGGGCGAAAGGCAGGACGACGGCCGGCTCGAACCAGTCCGCTGTCCCCTTCCCCCTTTTCACTTTTCCCTCTTCACTTTTCACTTTTCACTTTTCCCTTTTCACTCTTCCCTCTTCCCTCTTCCCTATCCCCACCCCATCGCCTTCGCCCGCGCGACGATGAGGTCCGCCGCACCGTCGTACCCCAGGGACGCCGTGTTGAGCACCATCGCATAACCGGCGGGGTCGGCCCAGTCGCGGCCATAGTGATCGTGCTGGAACCGGGCCCGGCTCGCGTCGGACGCATCGACCATCCGCTCCGCCTCCCGCGCGTCGACCCTGAGGCGCGTCATCGCCTCGCGGATGCGCTCCGGCCTCGGCGCCACCACCCGGACGTGGAGCGCCTCGGGCATCCGGGCCAGCACCGCCACCGCCGCCCGCCCGACCAGCACCACCCGCCCCTGGGCGGCCACCTCCCGCACCACCCGTTCGGTGACCTCGACCAGCCGCGGCTCCTCCATCGGCTTGAGCGCGGCCGCGGTCTCGGGCGTGAGGATCTCCGCCGACGACGCGGCGAGCGCCAGGCCGACCCGCTCGACGAAGCCGGGAGAGCGTTCTTCGCGGTCGGCCACTTCCTCGCGGGAGAGGCCGGCCCGCACGGCCACCCGGTCGACCAGGTCGTTGTCGACGACGGTCCACCCCAGGCGCTCCGCCACGAGTGCGGCGACGCTCGAGCCGCCGGCGCCGTACTGTCGAGAGATGGTGATGAGCACGTGGATCCTCCCCTCAGGGCCCTCTGGGTGTCACTGTCCGATGAGTGCCGGCGCGCTCTGTGAGGCGCGCTCGCCGATCCTGGCGCCGCGGAGGGCGATCGCCCCGGCCACCAGGCAGATGAGCCCCGCCGAACCGTAGGCGGCCCGGACGCCCCAGCGCTCCGACACCCAGCCCATCTCCAGGGCGCCGAGGGGGGCGAGTCCCACCGCGATGAACGAGTAGAAGCCCATCACCCGCCCGCGCAGCCGATCGGGGGCGTGGGTCTGGAGCAGGGTGTTGGTGAAGATGGCATTGAACACCCAGGCGCACCCCGTGAATACCAGGCCCGCGAGCGCCCACGGCAGGGTCGGCGCCAGCGCGGTGAGCGCGAGCGAGAGCGCGAACGCCACCCCCGCGGGGACGACCAGACGCGCCCGGTCGAGCCGATGCCCGAACGCCGCGGCCACGATGGCGCCGGACCCCGCCCCCACACCGACCGCGGACATCAGGGCGCCGTAACCCGCGGAGCCGGTGTGCAACGTGTCACGGGCGAAGACCGGGAGCATCGCCACGAACGAAAAGCCGAAGACGCTGAACGTCATCGAGAGCGTGGCCAGCATCCGGGGAAGCGGCGTGTCCCGCATGTAGCGGAGCCCTTCGAGCAGCTCGCCCGCGGCGGGCCGGGGCGGCTGCGCGGGCGGGGCCGCGCCTGCCGGGAAGCGCATCATCAGGAGGCTCGTGATGACGGCGAGGTACGACGCGGCGTCGGCGAAGAAACACATCGCGGCACCGGCCGCGGCGAGCACCAGGCCGGCGAAGACGGGCCCCAGGATGCGCGAGACGTTGAACACCGAGGAGTTCATCGCGATGGCGGTGAAGAGGTCCTCCTTCCCCACCATGTCCACGAAGAACGACTGCCGGGCGGGGATCTCGAAGGCGCTCAGCGTCCCGGACACGAGCGCAAGGGCCATCACCCAGCCGATGGTGATGGTGTGCGTCACGGTCAGGGTCGCGAGGACCAGCGCCGTCGCGAACATCAGCGACTGCAGCCGGGTCACCAGGCGGTGCCGATCCACCCGGTCGGCCACGACGCCGCCGTAGAGCGTGAGGGCCAGCACCGGCACGGCGGTGAGCGTGGTGACGAGGCCGACCTGGAAGGGCGAGTTGGTGAGCTCCAGCACCAGCCACCCCAGCGCCACGGTGTTCATCCAGGTGCCGCAGAGCGAGACGAACTGCCCGAAGATGAACAGCCGGAAGTTGCGGTGGCGGAGGGCGCCGAACATCTGCATGCAGGGAACGGTAAACGGTGAACGGTGAGCGGTAAACGGGGAGTGGACGACGGTGAACGGTCAACGGTGAACGGGAACGGGCAACGGACAACGGACAACGGTGAACGGGCCGGTCGGGCTTCCCCTCTTCCCTCTTCCCTTTTCCCTTTTCCCTCTTCCCTGTTCACTGTTGACCGTTCACCGTTTACCGTTCAGCATCGATCGCGGGAGGGTCCGACGCGTTTCACGAAATACGGCAAGTTCGTTCCCGGCCTCGCCGATACGCTCAACCTGCAGGCCCTGCTCGACCAGCTGGGCGACTTCCTCCTGCAGTCTGGCTTTGCCGGAGGCCAGGACCCGTATTGGGGGGACCTTCCCCCCGACCAGCCACACTCGCTCGACGGGCTGCGCCAGGCGATCCTCGATGCCCTGATGAAGTCGGGCCAGCTGACGCCCGAGATGCTCAAGCTCCTCCGGGACGGCACCACCGGCGACGCCGACCGCGACCGCCAGGTGGAGCAGGACCTGGCCCAGCTCCTCGACCACATCGTCCAGCGCCTGATCGACGAGGGATTCCTCCGGCTCGACCAGGCCCCCCGGGAGCTGGGCACCGCCCAGTCCGTGGGCGGGCTCCGCGACCAGGCCGCGGCCGCCGCACAGGACGTGCAGTTCTCCCTCACCGACAAGTCGGTCGACTTCCTCGCCTACAAGTCGCTCAAGGGGATCCTGGGTTCCATCGGCCGCTCGAGCGCGGGCACGCACGAGACGCCCTACCTCGCCACCGGCATCGAGGCCGAGGCCGCGAGCCGCCCCTACGAGTTCGGCGACACGCTCAACCTCGATGTCCCCGCCACCCTTGCCCGGGCCATCGCCAGGGAAGGACTCACCTTCCCGCTCCCGCTCGAATACGACGACCTGATGGTGAGCCAGGCGGAGTACCGCTCATCGGCCGCCACGGTGCTGATGCTCGACTGCAGCCATTCGATGATCCTCTACGGCGAGGACCGCTTCACTCCCGCCAAGAAGGTGGCGCTCGCGCTGACCCACCTGATCCGCACCCAGTTCCCCGGCGACACGCTCAA
>DATIEF010000300.1:0-3323 GCA_035455865.1 Gemmatimonadales bacterium
GAGGCGCGGAATGCGAGCTCGGCGCGGGGCACGTGGACCTGTGCGGTGATGGGGACGGCGTCGGACGGCGTGGGCATCGCTGGATGCTAACGCGCGCCGCCCCGCCCGGTAAGCGCAGCGCCGCTCCCCCCGTCGCTGGCCCGCGATTACGTTTGGGACGATGACCGACCTCGGACGGCTTCAGGCCCACCTGGCGGGACTCGGGCGGGTGGTGCTCGGGTACTCGGGCGGGGTCGATTCGGCCCTGCTGGCCGTGGCCGGCGCACAGGCCCTCGGGCCCGACCGCTTCCGCGCGGTGATCGGCCGGAGCGCCTCGTATCCCGCCGCGCATCACGCCGCGGCGCTCGACATCGCCGCGCGATTCTCCGTCCCGCTCCTCGAGGTGGACACCGACGAACTGTCGGATCCGCGCTACCTCGCCAACGCCCCCGACCGCTGCTACTTCTGCAAGACCGAGCTCTGGACCGTGCTCGAGCGGGTCCGTGAGCGCCTCTCCTTCGACCTGATCATCGACGGCACCAACGCCGACGACCTCGGCGAGCACCGCCCGGGGCTCCGCGCCGCCGCCGAGCGGGGCGTCCGTTCGCCGCTCGCCGAGCTGGGATGGAGCAAGGAGATGGTCCGCGATGCGGCGCGCGGGCTCGGGCTCCCGATCTGGGACGCGCCCGCGTCACCCTGCCTGTCGAGCCGGATCCGCTACGGCCTCGCCGTCACGCCCGAACGACTGGCGCAGGTGGAGGAGGGGGAGGCGTTCCTCCGCGCGCTCGGTGTGACGGGGGACCTCCGGGTCCGCCATCACGGCGAACGGGCGCGGATCGAGGCCTCCCCGGGCGAGTTCGCCCTCATCGAGGCGCATTGGGACGCAATCGAGCGCCGCTTCATCGGACTCGGATTCGCGGCGGTCGAGCTCGACCCGGCAGGCTACCGTCGGGGAAGCCTCCTCGCGCTCGGCCGGGACGGCGCACGGTGATCCGGCTCTTTGCCGCTGCGCCGGTCCCGTCGCCGGCGCTCGAGCGGGTGGGCGCGCTGCTGACGGAATTCCGGGAGAAGAGCTGGCCGGTGCGCTGGGTGCCGGCCACCGGGGTGCACCTGACGCTCAAGTTCTACGGCGAGGTGGCCGACGAGCGGATCGACGCGATCGCGGAGTCGATCGCCTTCGCGGCGGCCGGCACCGGACCCCTGGCGCTCGGGCTCACCGGGCTCGGCGCGTTCCCGACCTGGGAAAAGGCGCGCGTGGTCTGGCTTGGCGTGGAGGCGCCCCCCGCCCTCGAGTTGCTGCAGGACCGGGTCGAGCGCCACGCCGAGATGCTCGGCTTTCCCATCGAAGGCGCGACCTTCCGTCCCCACCTGACGCTGGGTCGGGTGCGGGAAGGGGAGCGACTGGGACGGGGCGCCATCCGGGCGCTCCAGTCCAAGTCCGTCGACGAGGCGTTCTCGGTCGGTGAGGTCGTGCTGTACCAGAGCACGCTGGGCGGGCGTTCGCCGGAGTACGTGCCGGTCCGTACCTTTCCCCTGGGCGGCTGATGGGCTGCCTCAAGGGGTTGGTCAAGCTCCTGGTGGTGGCGCTGCTGGCCGCGGCCGTGGCCTTGGGATGGCACTGGCGTCACGAGTTCCGGGCGATGTGGGAATTCTGGCGGGGCGGGCACACGGAGGTGGCGCCGGCGAGCGGGCTCGCCTCGCCGGCGGCGCTTGCCGCTGCCAAGGACAAGGTGGACAGCCTCAATGGCTGGCGGGCCGACTCGGTCCAGCTGGACGCCGCCGAACTCGCGGCGCTCCTTGCCGACGGCTTCGGGCCGATCCTGCAGAAGCACCTCGACTCGGTGCACGTGACACTCGGCACCGGACGGGTCGAGGTGACCGGCCGGCTCGACACCGGGGTGATCCCCAAGGCGGCACTCGGCCCGCTGGCGGGGCTCCTCCGCCAGCGCGAGTGGGTCCGGGTGGGCGGGGACGTCCGCGTGCTCGGCCCGCATCACGCCGAGTGGCAGGTGGACGGGCTCCGGATCCGAGGCGTCCGGCTCCCGGGGTCGATGGTCCAGCGACTGGTCCAGGCCAGCCTGGGCGGCGGGGCCGATGGCGCGGTGCCGGTGGCACTGCCGACGGGGGTGCGGGCGCTCCGGATCACGCCGACGGCGGTCACTATCTATGGAGGCGGAAGGTGAGCGGCGAACGCATCCTGGTGGTGGACGACGAGCCAGGCATCCGGGAGGCGCTGAAGCAGGTGCTCGAGTATGAGGGCTACGCGGTGAAGACCGCGGCGTCCGGGGGCGAGGCGATCACCGTCTATCCCGAGTTCCGGCCCCGGCTCGTCTTCCTCGACGTCAAGATGGCGGGGCTGGACGGGCTCGACACGCTCACCCGGCTGGGCGCGCTGGAGCCGCCGGCGCCGGTGGTGATGATCTCCGGTCACGGCACCATCGCCACCGCCATCGAGGCCACACGCCGCGGCGCGTTCGATTTCCTCGAGAAGCCGCTCGACAGCGACCGGCTGTTGGTGACCGTGCGGAACGCGCTCGCCACCGCGACGCTGCGCCGGGAGAACGCCGAGCTCAAGGTGGCTGCCGATGCGCGGTACGCCATGGTCGGGTCGAGCGCCGCGCTGGCGAAGGTGCAGGGACTGATGGCCAAGGTGGCGCCGACGCCGGCGCGGGTGCTCATCACGGGGGAGAATGGCAGCGGGAAGGAACTCGTGGCGCGGGGCATCCACCAGGGCTCCCCCCGCGCGGCCGGGCCGTTCGTCGAGGTCAACTGCGCGGCGATCCCCTCGGAGCTGATCGAGAGCGAGCTCTTCGGTCACATCAAGGGATCGTTCACCGGTGCCGTGGCCGACCGGGCAGGGAAGTTCGAGCAGGCCGACGGCGGGACCATCTTCCTCGACGAGGTCGGGGACATGGCGCTCTCCGCCCAGGCCAAGGTGCTCCGGGCGCTCCAGGAAGGGATCGTGACGCGGGTGGGTGGGGCCAAGCCGATCCAGGTGGACGTCCGCGTGCTGGCGGCCACCAACAAGCGGCTGGAGGAGGAGATCGCCGCCGGCCGGTTCCGCGAGGACCTGTTCTACCGGCTCAACGTGGTACCGATCCACGTGCCCCCGCTGCGGGAGCGGCGCGAGGACATCCCGGTGCTGGTGCGCCACTTCGCCGTGTCGCTCGCCCGCGAGAGCGGCCTCACGGCCCGCAGGTTCGATGAGGGTGCGCTCCGCGCCCTGGAGCGGCGCGAGTGGCCGGGCAACGTGCGCGAGCTGCGCAATGCGGTCGAGCGGCTGCTGATCCTTTCCGAGGGGAAGACGGTGACCGGCGCCGACGTGGAGCGGGTGCTGGGCGGGG